>CAYHTC010000101.1:0-8399 GCA_964359445.1 uncultured Sediminibacterium sp.
GTTTTAAATCAGCGATTCAAAAATCAAAATATCCCGTAGGGATAACCGCTCTGTAGCAAACATTTGGATTTAAATATAGATGCCCCGTAGGGGCTACCCATTGGGTGCCTGATATATTGAAAAATCACACAAAAAAATTACGTCTTCAAAATGTACATTCGTTTAATATCCATATTTCTTCTTCCATCGCTCCTTCAAAAATTTTCGCAATTCATTCTCTCTGGCATTATTACCCGGATCATAAAATGTAGTGCTGGATAATTTTTCGGGGAGATATTCCTGCTCTATAAAATTTCCTTCTCCAAGGTGTGAATATTGGTATCCTTTTCCATAATTCATATCCTTCATCATTTTGGTAGGCGCATTGCGTATATGCATGGGAACGGGTAGGTCGCCATATTGTTTTACGGCATTTTGTGCGGCACCAATGGCTACAACAGCGGCATTACTCTTTGCAGATGATGCGAGGTAGGTAACACATTGTGATAAAATAATATTGCTTTCAGGGTAACCTATTTTAGACACTGCATCAAAAGTTGCATTCGCCAGCAATAATGCATTCGGATTCGCATTACCAATATCTTCACTTGCAAAAATGAGCATACGCCGGGCTATGAATTTTACATCTTCTCCTCCTTCAATCATTCGTGCAAGCCAGTAAACGGCTCCATTCGGGTCGCTGCCGCGCATGCTTTTGATAAATGCGGAAATGATATCATAATGCTGTTCGCCCTGTTTATCATAGAGGGCTATTTTCTTTTGGGCTATCTGCATCACTACAGCATCTGTTATAATCACCCCTGATGAAGCTGCTGCATCATTAGTTCCCTCCCCGGGAAGGAGGGGAAAATTGGGCAGGTTTGTTACTGCCAGTTCAAAAAGGTTGAGGAGTTTACGGGCATCACCTCCGCTGATATTGATCAGCGCCTCTGTTTCCTGTAACCGGATATCCAGTTTTTTTATTTCCGTATCCTTTTCAATTACCTGGTGTAATAACCTGATCAAATCTTTATCCTGTAAGGCTTTTAAAACGTATACCTGGCATCGGCTTAGTAAGGCGCTGTTTACTTCAAAGGAAGGATTTTCTGTTGTGGCGCCAATCAGTGTTATTATTCCTTTTTCAACAGCGCCCAGCAAGGCATCCTGCTGGCCCTTGTTGAAGCGGTGAATCTCATCAATAAATAAAATGGTTCCTTTTTGCTGTTTCGCTTCTTCAATCACTTCCCTGACTTCTTTCACACCGCTGCTAATGGCGCTGAGTTGAAAATAGGGAACCCGTAAACTGTGAGCGATAATATTAGCGATGGTGGTTTTACCCACTCCCGGAGGGCCCCAAAGTATCATAGAGGGTACCTTACCCTGTTCTATGGAGGTTCGTAAAATACTTCCCCTGCCAGTCAGGTGTTCCTGTCCAACCAGGTCATCGAGGGTTTCCGGACGCATTCTTTCGGCTAATGGAGTATGGCTGTTCACTCCTGAAAAGTAACAAAAATTTGGAAGGCTGGGTACATGTCTTTATAGAAAGGTAAAAAAGCGATCAGGAGGGCGCTTTTTCATCAAAGAGATATCCATACTGTTTCAGCAGGCGGAAGGTCAGGGGAATATGTGCCAGTAAAACAACACTCACAAAAAATAAAAAATACGCCGCTATTTTCATCATATAGATAAACAGGTCAGGGGTTAACATTGGAGGTACATTGGATTGTGATTCCAGAAAATTACTGAGTAATTTACGCAGGCTGGTTTCGCTTGAAAAAAATACACTCAATGCATTCATTAGAAAACTAACGCCCAGAAAAACAGAAACATATCCATTCACTTTTATCCAGTCTCTCAGCGAGGTTTTGCAGGGCTTATTGCTATCGATACCATTGGTTAGAAAGCGTAGACTTGCAAAAGTATAGATTACAAAGCCCGCCATGATAAACACGATAAAGAGTAAAGCCGGGTTTGCCAGTGCAGAAAATAACATTAAGAAATCTATCATGCCAAACAATACGGCAATTGGTAACAGCACATAAGTGAGAATGCGATAAATGGTCAATGTTTTCATGAATATGTACAACAGGTTATTGTTGCTGTTGCCCGGCAAATATATTACATAAAATTTCAGCAGGTTCAATGGATGTCATAATTGTCACAGATGGAACAGATTTATTCTGAAAGCAGGAGAGAGTTATTTGAATTTAGATTGCTTCAGAATAAGTAATCGGCATCAACTTTTCAATACCAATGGTTTTATCGTTTGCCCCGAGGTTTAGTACGATATCATCAGTTACCCGTTTATTGGTAACTTTCTGTTCAGATGACTCTAATCTTAAATAGAGCAAATCGGTTTTAGAATCGTAATGAATTTGCATCTTCTAAATTACGCATATTATTTCAAATTCAGCTTTATCTGCAATTCATCAAACTGCTTATCATCAATACTGCTGGGTGCATCCAGCATCACATCGCGGCCACTATTATTTTTGGGGAAGGCGATAAAGTCGCGGATACTTTCGCTGCCACCGAGTATGGAACATAAGCGGTCAAATCCGAAAGCGATACCTCCATGTGGTGGTGCGCCATATTCAAAGGCGCCGAGTAAGAAGCCAAATTTGTGTAAGGCTTCCTCCTCACTCATGCCCAATGCGGCAAACATTTTTTCCTGCAGTTCTCTTTGATAGATACGGATAGATCCACCGCCAATTTCATTGCCGTTCAAAACCATGTCGTAAGCATTGGCTTTGATATTGGAATAGGGATGATCGAGGTATTTATCAGCATTTTCGATCAACGGGTTATTGTTAATCATCACTTCAATCTGATCGGGTTTGGGTGATGTGAATGGGTGGTGACGGGCAACCCAGCGGTTGTGTTCTTCTGCATATTCAAACAATGGGAAATCCATTACCCATACTAATTTGAATTCATCCTCTTTTCTGAAGCCCAGTCTCTTGCCCATTTCCAAACGTAATTCGCTGGTAGCTTTACGTGTTCTTTCTTCACGGCCTGCTAATATTAAAACAAGATCACCTGCTTTGGCACCGGCTGCGTCTGCAATGGCTTTTAATGTATCTTCTGTATAAAACTTATCTACACTGCTTTTATAAGTGCCATCTGCATTGCATTTGATATACACCATACCCTGCATACCAATCTGCGGGCGTTTCACCCATTCTGTTAATTCATCTGTTTGTTTACGTGTGTATTCACTGCAGCCCGGAGCGGCAATAGCCAATACGGTTTCTGCATTGTCAAATACAGCAAAGCCGCCGCCATTCATTAATTCTCCCGTAGCCTGTATAGAACCGTCTTTCAGAAAAGCCGATTTCAGATTGGCAATCTTCATTCCGAAACGGATATCCGGTTTATCGTTACCAAACTGCCACATCGCTTCTTCCCAGCTCATGCGTTCTACAGTCTCTGTATAATCAATGTTCTTAACGTCTTTGAAAATGCGTTTGATCAGACTCTCAAACATAGTCAGGATATCTTCCTGCTCTACAAAAGCCATCTCGCAGTCGATCTGTGTAAATTCCGGCTGCCTGTCTGCACGCAGATCTTCATCCCTGAAACATTTTACAATCTGGTAGTATCTGTCATATCCACTCACCATCAATAATTGCTTGAAGGTTTGGGGTGATTGTGGTAAAGCATAAAATTGTCCGGGATTCATTCTTGATGGCACTACAAAATCCCTGGCGCCTTCCGGTGTGGATTTGATGAGAAAGGGTGTTTCAATATCCATGAAATTGTTCTCATGCAGGTAATTTCTTGCAGAGCGGTTTACCGCATAACGCAGTTCCAGGTTTTTCTTCACTGCATTGCGACGAAGATCGAGGTAACGATATTTCATGCGTATATCATCACCTCCATCTGTATCATCCTGAATGGTGAATGGAGGGATGGCGGATTTGTTGAGGATCTTAAAAGATTTTACAGACAGCTCTATATCCCCGGTTACCATATTTTCGTTCTTGTTGCTGCGTTCAGAAACTTTGCCGGTTGCCTGCAATACAAACTCTCTGCCCAATGGATTGGCATCCAGTAAATCATTCAATTCTTCTCCAAACAATAATTGGGTAATGCCATAACGATCACGCAGATCGATAAAAGTGATAGCGCCAAATTTTCTGATAGTCTGAACCCAACCGGCCAGGGTTACTTCCTTGGTAACATCATTGATTCTTAACTCTCCACATGTGTGCGAACGATACATACGATTGATTGTTTCTGTTTGCTAATACTTGTTATCGTGAATCGTGAGAGTTTTTTCCGTTTCACGTTTCACGTTTTCCGGCGGCAAATATAACTGAAATGCCCCAAGCCCGCCCAATTCAGCAATTTGAGCATGAAAAATACAGTCGTTTTTGATTTTATGCCATCTTTGTATCCATGACATCTGCCCCAGTTTCCAAAAGAGCCCATCGCTGGGCCGTAGCTGCTTTTTTCTTTTTAGCCGGATTAAGTTTTGCCAGTTGGGCCAGCCGTATACCTGATATCAAGGCTGCTTTGCATATGAGTGATGCCGTTTTGGGTGGTGTATTATTTGCTTTACCTGCCGGTTCCATACTCAGCCTTTTATTGTCGGGATGGTTAATTACAAAGCATGGAAGTAAAAAAACAATTACGGTGGCCGCGATTTGTTATCCAATCATTTTGATATTCATCGGTAATGCTTCTACGATATGGCAACTGGTACCCTTTGTTTTTTTATATGGCTTACTGGGTAATATTTGTAACATATCCATGAATACACAGGCGGTAGGTGTTGAAAACTTATATGGCAGATCCATTATGGCATCTTTCCATGGAATATGGAGCCTGGCTGGTTTTACGGGGGCGGCGATTGGAACGGTGGCTGTTTCAAAAAATCTTTCTCCCTTTTTTCATTTTTGTGTAGTTGCCGGTACAAGTATTCTTTTAATTCTATACACTTATCAATTCACTTTGCCCCGGGATGCAGGACATGCAGGCCAGTCTTTCTTTGTAAAACCGGATCGTATATTATTACAATTGGGTTTAATTGCTTTTAGCTGTATGATATGTGAGGGAACCATGTTTGACTGGAGCGGAGTGTATTTTCAGAAAGTGGTGGCTGCGCCTAAAGAGTTGACTACGCTTGGCTATGCCGCTTTTATGGGTACTATGGCCGGTGGACGTTTTATAGGGGATTATTTAGTTACCAGGCTGGGTACCCAAAAAGTATTACAGGCAAGTGGTATCGTAATCACGGCGGGTTTATTCACAGCCGTGTTGTTTCCGGATATTGTAACGGCTACAATTGGATTTTTACTGGTAGGTATTGGTGTTTCTTCGGTTATTCCATTAGTATACAGTGCGGCCGGAAGATCAACTTCGTTGTCGCCGGGTATGGCCCTGACTGCCGTATCAACCATTGGTTTCTTAGGCTTTTTAATGGGGCCGCCCCTGATCGGTTTTATTGCTCAGGCATTTAGTTTACGCTGGTCATTTACTTTAATAGCCATTTTAGGATTTGGAACCACTGTATTGGCAACCAAAATAAAATCCTGGTAAAATGGAATTATTCCCTGTCCTCTTGCTACAATGTTTCAAGTTCGTTCTTGTGCCCGGGTTTCCAGAACACATAATAAAACGTGAGAACCAGGATACCCAATCCAAAAGGAATTAATGCCAGGTGTTTATAGGTTAGATCTCCCACCAGGTGTTTGGTATCAAAATGAAGGAATTCACTGACCATCCAGTAAGAGTTAGCTGTTATCCAGATGGTGATGGCAAGGTTATGACAGAGTTCAGACATATACTGTCTGGTTCTCCAGACAATAATAATGGAGATGATCAGCGTTGGGAAGATCATGGCAATCCCCAGCGGACGCCAGACCATGCACCAGGCAACATCCTTAAAGAGCCAGAAAACGATATGCAGATTTTCCATCTTACGGTAACTAAGCGGAATAATATAATTTTTACCTACTGGTGGCTTGATGGTGGTAGCGACGGGTATACTATCCATTGATATCGGATTAAGGGTTAAGGACAGCTACAATATTAATTTTTTGTAAACAATTACCGACTTAAAATTTTCGAAAATCTCCTTATATCTGCCTCTGGGGTAAGAGGGGTATCATGCAACAGTAAACCGGCAAACTCCCGGGCAAAGTAAGGACTGAGTGAGCAACCCTTGGTGCCCATGCCATTGAATATACCTACCGATGGCGTTAAAGGATGTAAACCAACAAAGGGCCTTCGCTCCATATTGGCGGGCCTTTCAGCCGCTATATGATCAGCCACTTCAAAAGGCAGTCTCAGCCAGTTCCTGAGTTGAAACTCCGTTTTGATGCGGAAGCCGGAAGATGGCTTACAGTCAGTGAAATTCCATTCATAAGTAGAACCAATCCAGAAAAGATCATCCTGCCAGGGAACGATATTAATGCCCTGCTTGAAAATATTTGTTCGGGGCAGACCGGGAATATGTACAATAAGCGCCTGTCCTTTGTTGCGCGAATAAGGTAACTGCCGAAAATAAGGATTCTCAAAACCGGCTACGCCATCGCAAAAAATGATCTTTTGGGCAGTAATATTCCGGTAAGTAATATGATCATCCGTTACGGCACATTCATCCCAAATAAAAACATCTTCCATTAATGATTCCTGTTTCTGCAATTGTAATCGCCATCCGGCCAGTAAAGCGTTCAGATCAATCAGCCAACAGGGATCTATTTCTCCAATGGTGAAATCATAATTGAAATATATTTTCCATTGATCAGCATAATCGGGGATGCGCAGAAGCTCTTTTTCTACCTGTCGTCTTTCAGTAAAAGCCAATGCCATTTGTGGCGTAGGGTGGAAATCGAGAATATTGCATTGACGGATTAAAGGTATTGCTAATTTTTCTCCAAATGTTCTGTAAGCGTTAACAGCATAGGGCATCAGTTTTTCAATCTCCCAGGTTCTTACCATTCGCCTGCCCGTAATAGGGTTGATCACGCCACTGGCTGCTTTGGTAGATGTATATGGACCGTTCTCATCAATTACCAGCACCGTTTTTCCGGCTTGCATCAGCTCATAACTGAGGAATGTACCGCAGATGCCCTGTCCTACTATAACATAATCAACGTTCATGATGGTGAAGATTATTTTTCCTTTTAAAAAAACCTATAGGTGGAAAATTAATTCGATACTCTGATCTTTATTCCTTCTGAATGGCTTATAAATTCCGGTGCATACATGCACTGTATTGTGGCTATCCCTACAGAAAAAACACCGGTATGTGTGATGAAAACCGGATAGTCAAACAGATAAGTTCCCTTTGGCAAATGGCTGATGAAAAAATGAGTGCCTGCATCTTTCGTGCTTTCATAATAGTCCAGTCCATTCTGCCATTGGTAACCACTCAATACATTCACCGGCTCCATCGAAGCGGCACGCATATCTTTCAGGTGCAGGTAATCCATATCACGGTCAGATCTTAATTCCATCCTGATCATTATTTTATTACCTGTTTTTAATTCGTCACCTTCTTTAACGGGATCCAATACTTTCCCCTTATCCGTATTTCGTTCAATAAATAATTGTTTCCTGAGTGTCAGGGGAGATGCCACGGCAGTAATTTTATCAAGCTCTTCAAAATATTGCCAGTAAACGGTTCCCCAGGATGGTGATGAATTGACAACTGATTGTGAACTAACGATTATATTTCCCATTTCCGGTACCACCCGTTTTCCATCTATTCTTTTTTTGAAATAGCCCGATCCGGCGGCGGCTTTTTCATTACCGCTGTTGAAAGTGTAATTACCTGTCTGGATAGTTATTTTTCTGTCTGAACTTAGCCAATCAGTTCCGTTTAGCAGTAGTGCATAACAGGCATCGGCAGTGGCTATCGTTGTTTTCCAACTGGTAGTTTGTTTATTCAGGAGCAGCCATGTTTTCATGGCATTGATATGACCGGTAAGGGTTTTGTCAGATTTTTCCCGGTTGAGTTCACTCATAAAAGCGATCAGCATACTTTGGTGTTCGATAGGGGATTGATACCAGGAGCCGGCATAAGCGGTTTTCCAATACATACCCTGTTTCGTATCCTGAATGGCATTCTCTAATAAGGCAGGGAGGATGGCGGCTTTTGCAAATTTTTCATCTGAATTCCGATAATACACCAAACCAAGCTGTGCCCTGTAATAACTATTTTGTTTTAGCCAATACTTTTTGCCCTGTTGATAAAAATAACCATACGCTTCAGGTGATTGTTGCATAATATCCCTGAAAAAACTTCGCATGTAGAGATACTCAATTTGTGATGATGAAATTTGTTGTTTGGCCAGGTTCGTTTTGCTTAGAATCAACCGTTTATAAGCTTCTGCCAGTTTACTGTCTGCATATTTTATTGCACTTACTAACATTGGTCTGATGCGTAAAGCAATATCCGGAGATAAGGC
>CAYHTC010000102.1:0-8267 GCA_964359445.1 uncultured Sediminibacterium sp.
TGAAACGGGTGGTCAGTATGTTTTCTTCAAAAAAATATATGGGGATGGCTTTGCCTTTCTGTATGGCTGGGCCGCTTTTGCCGTTTTTAATACCGGTGGCAATGCTTCGATCGCTTATGTTTGTTCGCAGTATACCAATTATTTTATTGAACTGCCCAGGTTTAGCGCAGTAACCGAACATGCATGGTTATTGCATATCCCTTATATTGGTAATATTTTTCCTTTAGAGAATATTGGAGTAAAAGCCCTTACGGTTGGTATTATTGTCCTGCTCACTTATATCAGCTACCGGAGTGTACAATATGGAGGAGCTTTGCAACGGGTATTTACCTTATTAAAAGCGATCGCTATTGTTTTGTTAATCGGCGGTATATTAGGATCCGGTAAGGGTTCAATGCATAATATGGTTACTGTTCTGCCAGCCGCTCCTCATGGATGGGATTTGCTCGGCGCCTATGTAGCTGCCATAGCCGGCGCTTTTTGGGCGTATGACGGATGGAATAACATCACGTTTGTAGCCGGCGAGGTGAAGGATCCGCAGCGGAATATTCCCAGA
Source organism: uncultured Sediminibacterium sp. (assembly GCA_964359445.1). Classification (GTDB taxonomy): domain Bacteria; phylum Bacteroidota; class Bacteroidia; order Chitinophagales; family Chitinophagaceae; genus Sediminibacterium. The sequence goes on from CAYHTC010000102.1 coordinate 557, forward strand.
AGCTTGTTTGCAGGACTTTCCTTTTGTATCCTCATTTATGTGCTGATTAATCTGGCCTATATTTATGTGTTACCGATTGACCGGTTGGCCGCTTCATCATTTGTTGCTTCCGATGCGGCAAAAGCTACCTGGGGTGCCATTGGGGGTAGTGTAATTGCTTTGATAGTGATCATTTCTACTTTTGGAACCACTAACTCAAATGTGCTGGCAACCGCCCGGGTTACCTTTGCCATGGGCGAAGAAAACCGTTGGTTTAGCTGGGCAGGGAAAGTTCAGCCCAACTATCAAACCCCAGGCAATGCGTTATGGTTAAACGCAGTTTGGGCAGTAATACTTATTATCAGCGGGTCATTTGATATGCTTACGGATATGTTGATTTTTGTAAGCTGGTTTTTTTATGGGATGAGTGCGCTGGGTGTATTGATCCTGCGGAAGCGCATGAAAGATGTTCCACGCTTTTACAGGGTATGGGGTTACCCGTATGTACCCCTTGTATTTATTAGCTTTACCGCTTTCTTTCTGTGTTCTACTTTGTATAGGGATATTCACAATTATCAAAATGGTACCGTACCGGTGATCAATGCTTTATTCGGTTCATTAATTGCCTGTATCGGTATACCTGTGTACTTCTTTTCCAGAAAAAGAAAAGGATAGTGTGCTTTCAATACGAAGCTTTATTTTCGCTTCAAACATAATAGTTATATGGAGGTAGTGACTGAAGCCATTGGCAAATTGTATGCATCAACCGGCAGGCCCAAATATGACCGGATTGAAAAACTACCCCAGAGTGGTAGCGACCGTATCTATTTTCGAATCTATTCCGGCAATGAAACCTGTATTGCCACCTATAACCCGAATAAGAAGGAAACAAAAACATTTATTTATTTCAGTCGCCATTTTATTCAGGCAGGGTTACCCGTTCCCGCTATACTTGCGGTGAATGAAGAGGATACCATCTATATTCAGGAGGATCTCGGTACAGAATCATTACTTAACAAACTGGAAAAAAACGGACATGGCGAGTATGTATATAGCCTGTTTCAAAAAAGTTTAGCTGCCCTGGCCCGTGTACAGATATTGGGTGATAAAGAGCTGAACTACGATTATTGTATTACCGCTAAAGAATTTGGTAAGCAGGCAATCATGAGTGATCTGTTGTATTTCAAATATTATTTCCTTGATACACTGCAGCTACCCTATGATAAGCAGGCTATGCTGGACGATTTTGATGCACTAAGTTCTTACCTCACAAGAACCGGGAACACCTATTTTATGTTCCGCGATTTCCAAAGCCGGAACATCATTGTAAAAAATGACGAAGTTAGTTTTATCGACTACCAGGGTGGTATGAAAGGTGCATTACAATATGATGTGGCTTCCTTATTATGGCAGGCAAAAGCAGAACTGAGTGAGAACTGGAAAGACAATTTACTCAGTTATTATATGGATCGCATTGATCTCTTATTGGAGAAGCCGGTAAACAGGAACAGTTTTGTAAGTCAGTATAACGGCTATGTATTAATCCGTTTATTACAGGTAATGGGCGCCTATGGGTTTCGTGGATTATTTGAACGAAAGGCACATTTTTTGGTAAGCATTCCGCTTGCTTTACGTAACCTGAAATTTTTTATTGATCATAAAGAAGTGGGAATAGTAACCCCGGAATTTGACAGGGTACTTCATTTAGTGGTTGCGGATGATATGATTAAACGGTTTGAATCTACCCAGGCCAATGAACATACCCCTTTGGTAATTGAGGTTAATAGCTTCAGTTATAAAAATGGAATACCACCGGATGCAAGTGAAAATGGCGGCGGCTTTGTATTTGATATGCGCGGAATCCTGAATCCGGGAAGATTTGATGACTATAAAACTTCCACAGGAAAAGATAAACATGTTCAGGACTTTCTGGAACAGCGTACCAAGATGAACAAATATCTGAACAGTGTTTGGGATTTGATTGACATCACCGTAGAAGATTATTTGAATAGAGGGTTTAGTCACTTGATGATTAATTTCGGATGCACCGGTGGCCAACACAGAAGTGTGTATGCAGCTGAACAAACGGCAAGACATCTGCGAAATAAGTATAAAGTAAAAGTGAAACTGGAACATATCAATAGTGAAAACTGGTTACGATAATATATAGTTGCATGAAAGCTATGATCTTCGCTGCAGGCCTCGGTTCCAGACTCAAACCCTGGACCGATTATCATCCCAAAGCACTGGCACTGGTGAATGGAAAATCTTTGCTTCAGCGAAATATCGGGTATCTGCAAAATCACGGAATCTTTGAGGTAATCGTTAATGTGCATCATTTTGCCGGTCAGATAGTGGATGCAGTTGAAAAAAATAATGGATGGGGATCTGCCATTACTATTTCTGATGAAACGGATGCTGTACTGGAAACAGGCGGGGGCCTGCAAAAAGCATCCTGGTATTTTGAAGGCGAAGCTGATTTTGTGGTGATGAATGTGGATATACTCACAGATATGAATCTTTCTGCCATGATCCGTCAGCAGCGGCAACTACATTCTCTTGCCACCCTGGCCGTTAGTGATCGCAATACTTCCCGGTATTTTTTGTTTGATAAAGAGGCTGTTTTATCAGGCTGGCGAAATGTAATAAATGGTGAGGAAAAGATTGTGCGAAATGCGGATATACTTATACAAAAAGCATTTAGCGGCATACAGGTGATCAACAGTTCTCTTCTTTCCCTGATAAAACAGGAAGGTAAATTTTCAATGGTAGCTGTTTACCTTGATCTGGCGAAGAGCCATATTATTTCTTCCTATGATCATACGGGTGCGCAAATGATTGATGTAGGCAGGCCGGAAAGTATTTTGAAAGCAGAAGCTGTGTTTGCTTAAAATACTATCACACTTTAATATAAATTTTCTTCCTGTCAAGCACATATACGATAGCCCAATAGAAGGTTATCATACATAGCGCATATAAAAGGGATCCTACCCTAAGATCAGTAGCTATATTTTTACAGACATGTTCGTAAAACCAGGGAAAAAATGAAGTGTATGCCTTTTCCCCTTCAGGCGTAACATGATCAACCCATCTGAACATGGCCAGCACCCTTGGTAAAAAGCCACTTAATACAAAAATAAATAAAGGATTTTTTCCAAAAACATCAAAGAACCGGCTCCATGCCCCCTTAGCTCCCTTGAATTCAATCAGGTAAATCAAAGTGCCCAATGAAAGAATAGCCAGGCCCGTGGTATAAAGTACATAGCTGCTGGTCCAGATTTTCTTATTTACCGGGAAAACCATATCCCAGCAGTAACCTGTAAAGAACAGAACAAGTCCGGCTATCAAAAGATTTGACAGCATCTCATAATTCTTCCCTTTCTGCTGAATATATTGCCCAACAAAGAAACCAAATATCACCTGTACAATAGCAGTAGGTGTGCTGGATAAACCTTCCGGGTCAAAAGGAACCCCTTCGCCTTTATAAATATGGGTAACTCCCAGTATATTAATATCAATTTCTGTTCCAAACCAGCCGGCCAAACTATACGGATCCCCTGTATTTCCCAGCAACAAACAAATAGCCCAATATACAAGTAGAATTATTCCGCTGATAACAAAGGCTCCCCTTGTTTTAGCGTAATAAATGATTATGGAAGCGAAAAAATAACAGAGGGCTATCCGTTGCAATACGCCCAGTATACGAATGTTTTGCCAGGCTTTCCAGACAATTTCTTCTCCTTCCCAACGTACAAAAGGGCTCCAGTTCAGGAAGAGGCCAATAGCGAAGATCAGTAGCGTTCGTTTGATTACTTTTTTCCAGAACAGGGATGGCCCGGCCTGTTCAAGACGGGGCATCACAAAAGCCATCGCATTACCCACTGCGAACAGGAAAAAAGGAAAAACCATATCCGTAGGTGTACTGCCATGCCAGGGGGCATGTTTCAAAGGCGGAAAAATATTTGCCCAGCTACCCGGATTATTCACCAGAATCATCAGGGCCACGGTAGCTCCGCGGAAAACGTCTAAAGAGTAATAACGTTGGTTCATAGCAGGTTTTTATGGGATTAAGATAGTAAAGAAACCCGGATATTGCCCAACTATTGCCTTAACATTTATTATTCCTGATGTTTCTATAAATCGGCTCCTTTTTATGCTTAAATTTGTACACTGCCTGAGCATCTTGTTTACGGTGAAAACTATCTTTTCTTTTATTTTAATTGCAGGAATATGAGTAGGAATATACTGATTACCGGGGGAGCCGGCTTTATAGGATCGCATGTAGTAAGACTTTTTGTAAACAAATATCCCCGGGATACCATCATCAATCTGGACGCGCTCACTTACGCGGGAAATCTGGAGAACCTGATTGATATTGATCGGAAACCCAATTACAGGTTCGCTAAAGTAAATATTCTTGATGCGACAGCGCTTGAAAATACGTTTGATCAATACGGGGTAACCGATATTATTCATCTTGCGGCTGAGTCGCATGTTGACCGGTCCATCGTTTCTCCCCTGGATTTTGTGTATACGAATATTATCGGAACAGTAAACCTGTTAAACACAGCCAGAAAAAAATGGAAAGAAGATTATTCCAAACATCTCTTCTATCATATTTCAACGGATGAAGTGTATGGAAGTTTGGGCGATACCGGTTTTTTTACTGAAACTACTCCCTATGATCCCAATTCACCATACTCCGCAAGCAAGGCTTCTTCCGACCATTTTGTAAGGGCATACAGGGAAACCTATCATATGGAAACGATTGTTTCGAATTGTTCCAATAATTACGGACCATTTCACTTTCCCGAAAAACTCATTCCCCTATTTATCAATAATATCATAACCGAAAAACCTTTGCCGGTATACGGGGATGGGTTATATACCCGTGACTGGCTGTATGTGAAAGATCATGCATTAGCCATTGACCTTATTTTTCATAAAGGGGTTAATGGAGAAACCTACAATATTGGCGGATTTAATGAGTGGAGAAATATAGATCTCGTAAAACTACTATGTACTTTAACGGACCAAAAACTGGGAAGAGAACCGGGGCATAGCGAGAAACTGATCACCTATGTAAAAGACAGGCCGGGGCACGACAGGCGCTATGCCATTGATGCCACCAAGATTAATAAAGAACTGGGCTGGAAACCAACCGTAACTTTTGAAGAAGGACTTAGTGAAACGATCGACTGGTATCTGAGTAATACCACCTGGCTTCAGAATGTAACCAGTGGAAATTATCAGAATTATTATCAGTCAATGTATGCCAATAGATAATTATGCGAATTGAAAAAACGATATTGGAAGGATGTTACCTGATTCACGATACTTTTTTCGGTGATCACCGGGGTTATTTTTTTGAAAGTTTTAACCAAAAGACATTTCTTGAACAAACAGGTGTAGATGTTACGTTTGTACAGGATAACCAGTCGGGATCGCAAAAAGGGGTACTTCGTGGTTTGCATTTTCAGCATGGCGAATTTGCCCAGGCAAAACTGGTAAGGGTTTTAAAAGGGAGAGTACTTGATGTGGCTGTGGATCTGCGAAGAGATTCTGCCACATTCGGCCAGCATATCAGCGTAGAGTTGTCGGAAGACAGCCATACACAGTTTTTTGTTCCCCGTGGATTTGCCCATGGATTCGTGGTATTAAGTGAGCAGGCCGTTTTCTTTTATAAGTGTGATAATTATTATAATAAAGCCTCAGAAGGAGGGGTCATTTATAATGATACTGATTTGGGCATAGACTGGCAATTAGCATCCGGTGAACTTTTGTTATCTGAAAAAGATACAAGGCTTCCTGCACTGAAAGAAGTGGCTGATTCTTTATAATTCTAAGTGGCCAAAATATATTAAATACAGACAGATGAAAGGTATAATACTCGCCGGGGGATCCGGTACCAGGCTCTACCCGATTACAAAAGGAATCAGTAAACAATTAATGCCGGTATATGATAAACCCATGGTGTATTATCCATTATCGGTTTTAATGCTGGCCGGAATTCATGAGATTTTAATTATTACCACACCGGAAGACTCTCCCCAGTTTCAACGATTATTGGGAGATGGATCTGAACTTGGATGCCGTTTCGAATATGCCGTGCAGGAAGTCCCTAATGGGCTTGCTCAGGCATTTGTGATTGGCGAAAAGTTTGTTGGTAAAGACAAAGTGGCCCTGATTTTGGGAGATAATATCTTTTATGGCGCCGGCTTCAGTAAACTGGTTCAATCTTTCAATGATGTTGAAGGGGCAGCTGTTTTTGCCTATGAAGTACATGATCCTGAAAGATATGGGGTTATTGAATTTGATGGTAACCAGAAAGCCGTTTCTATCGAAGAAAAACCAAAACAGCCAAAATCAAATTATGCGGTACCCGGACTTTATTTTTATGATAACAGTGTAATCGGGGTTGCTAAAAATATGCAACCCTCTGCCCGTGGCGAATATGAAATCACGGATGTAAATAAAGAATACCTGAAATCCGGTAAGCTTAAAGTAGGTATTATGAACCGGGGCACAGCCTGGCTGGATACCGGAACTTTCGACTCATTTGCAGACGCCTGTGAATTTGTACGGGTAATTGAAAAACGACAAAGTCAAAAAGTGGGCTGTATTGAAGAAGTTGCCTTCCGGATGGGATATATTAATCGGGAGAAATTATTAATCCTGGCTGATAAATATGCCAAAAGTGGTTATGGTGAATATCTTAGAAGAATAAAGTAGTAAACAAATTTGTATGCCCGCAATAGAATTCAACCGGATATTGTTAAACAATACTGAGTTTTTAAAACCCTTTGCCTTTACACTTACACGTGATAATGAGGCAGCAAAGGACCTGCTGCAGGAAACCCTTTATCGTGCTTTAGCCAACCAGGATAAATACCATGTGGGTACAAATATCAAAGCCTGGTTGTACACCATCATGCGTAATATTTTCATAAATGATTACCGGAGAAAAGTAAAACAGGCAACTATTCCGGACAGTACACCCAATGAATACCTGATTAATCAATACCGGGGTGCAGTTGCCAACGCTGCCATTGCAGGTATTCATCTGAAAGAAGTACAAAAAGCAATTCATAATCTCCCCAACATTTTCCGTAACCCCTTTCTTTTATATTTTGACGGGTATAAGTACCACGAAATAGCGGATATGTTGGGGGAACCCCTGGGAACAATCAAAAGCCGTATTCACTTTGCACGGAAATTGTTAAAGTCGCATGTAGAGCGTTATTGAACCAATAGTGTTTTTATACCAATAACAGAACCTGACCAATCAATAATTTTACTATGCATTCCGCTGGTTCTCATTTGAAAAGGAAAACCATTTCGCTGTACATTTGTTTATTATTCAGGCACTCAGAACTTATTTATAAAATGGTCTATCTGCTTATTACATATGGGGTAGCTGCCGGTACAGGGGCAACGCTGAATCCGGGTACGGAACTGTGTAAAAAAGAAGATACTGAGCGATTATTTAAAGAATTGAAGCAACAATAGCCGGGTTCTGTTATTTTTGCAGCCTTCCTTTGCACAGAAAGGCACGGTTGAAACCATGCTTGCACCTTTCGTTACAGGTAAAGAAGATGATTGGCCTCGTAGTACAATGGATAGTATAAGAGTTTCCGAAGCTCCAGACCCAGGTTCGATTCCCGGCGAGGCCACTTCACCGGAAAAGCTCAAATTCTTGACGCTTTTCCGGTTTTTTATTTCCCGCAAACCC
>CAYHTC010000103.1:0-8262 GCA_964359445.1 uncultured Sediminibacterium sp.
TACCCGTTTTTAATAGCCAGGCCGGTACCACCATAATTGCCTAACCCTGCAACTTCATCAGATTTGCCATCCACATTGGTATCCTTCAGTCTGAGAATGGCTTTCCCCTCTGCCACTTTACCCATAATCTTCAGGTAGATGAGACCCTGAGATGTAACAGCAATATGGCGGGTACTGCCCAGATTCTCTGCCACTTTACAGGCACCAAATCCAGGTGGTAAGGTGAGCCCGGCACTATCCGCATCGGCGATTAGCTTTTCCTGCAACATTACTTTTGGTGGCACAGTCGAACAGGAAGGGGCAAAGATTAACACGATAACAATAAAAGACAAACAATAAAAAGTCTTTATCATAACGGATAAGATTTAAGATGGAAATTACAACAGTTGTTGTATGAACACTCAGTAGCGGATAAGTATTTTATGTATATTGAACACATAAAACAATCCTTAGATGAATAGATCTCAATTTTTTTTAATCAGTCTATGCGCCGGAGTATTTCTTTTTTTGGCCTGCCATCAACCAGGCAATACATCTTCGAACCATAATTTAACTGAATCCGATCCGGCATCGAAAAACTCCAATGCTGATGCCAAACAAATAAAAATAGGCGATCAGGTCTGGGCAACTGCAAACCTGTCTGTTACCCATTTCAGTAATGGCGATCTGATACCGGAAGCGAATTCATCGGCACAATGGGAGAAAGCGGGTATAGAGGGAAAACCAGCCTGGTGCTATTATAACCAGGACCCGGTTTTAGGAAAAAAATATGGTATGCTGTTCAATTGGTATGCCGTAACCGACAAGAGAAATATAGCCCCCAGGGGTTGGCATATACCGGATGATGAGGAGTGGAAAATATTGACAGAATTTTTGGGAGAAGAAGAAGCGGGTACAAAAATGAAAAATCCTGTTGAATGGAAAGAGGAGGGTAATGGCGCCAACAAGAATGGCTTTAATGGATTACCGGGTGGATACCGTTATAACAATGGGAACTTTAATGGCCTATATGCATACGGTAGCTTTTGGAGCAATACCTCTTTCGATTCCAGTGGTGCCTGGTACCGTTACCTGGGTGAATCAGCGAAAAAATTAACCAGAAATTATTCTGATAAGCGGGATGGATTTTCTGTACGTTGCATCAGAGATTAATTGACTTAGTGTATTACCTGAAACATCCAAACAAAGCCTGTTTAACCAATGAAATTCAACCCTTTTATAACCATCCCTTTATTCATTTCCGCCATACTTCTGGGATCCTGTAGTACTACTGGTGGCCCCCCGGAGATACCTACCGAACCCGGACCGGATTCGGTCATAAACAGCTTGCCGGCAGGAAACCAACCGGCAGAAATTAAGATAGGTAATCAAGTATGGTCAACAAAAAACCTGTGCACAACCCATTTCAGCAATGGCGATCTGATACCGGAAGCCGCATCAGCAAATGATTGGAAGAAAGCCGGAGAAGCCGGCAAACCTGCCTGGTGTTATTATAATAATGATACCACCAATGGAGAAAAATATGGCAGGCTGTATAATTGGTTTGCAGTAAATGACAAAAGAGGTTTGGCCCCTGAAGGCTGGCATGTGGCCAGCGATGCAGAATGGAAAAAATTAGTTGAACAGTTGGGAGGAATGGAAGTGGCCGGAACTAAACTAAAAAGTACTCATGGATGGAAAGAAAATGGGAATGGCAATAATATGAGTGGCTTTTCGGCTGTTCCGGGAGGATACCGTTATAAGAATGGCGTGTTTAACGCGATAGATTATTTCACCTGCTTCTGGACCTCTTCTGAAAGCTATACCTATAGTGCCTGGTTTCGCTCTCTTCGTTACGACGATGGGGGCTTGTACAGAAGTAACTTTGGCAAACAGGATGGCTATTCTGTCAGGTGCTTGAAAGATTAAATGAATCATCATAAAAAAAACCTCCGGATCGGGAGGTTTTTTTTATGATGATTCATTTGTGAAATCACTGCTTTTGTAAAATCAAGGTCATTGGACCATAATCAGTTGAACCGTATTTTATCCCAATCTTCAAACCAATATAGCCGGTACAGGAAAATACATAACCCAATGTACCCGAACTGGGAACATAGGCGCTTGTTAATTGACCATAATCTGCGAATATTACATTATTGGTTGCTAATGTAGCTGCCCCGGTTGCCGGATCAACTTTAACTACCAAAGGATCTTTGGGATCACCATAAGCAGGATTCGGCCAAACCTTTGTCAAATTTATTTGGTTGGCCGCAGGGCCATCTGTAACTGTTACCATGTCATTAACAGCCCAATCCGCCCAGTCGTCCTGTATAACCTTATATGTTCCGGTCATACCACCTGTAAACGGACAAACCACATAAGCGGTCCATCTGAAACTGGCATTGTAGTTAGAACTGGATTCTAATGCACCAGGGGTATTAGACAGATCAAAAGTCCGGCCATCTTCAGTAACCACCTGGTTATAGAAAGTATAATACTGTCCCGGGCTGAATAATGCCCCGGTAGTTGTGCCATAAGCGGTAGCTATTTCAGAACCGGTGGCGCTTAACTCTGTGGTACCATTGTAAGGAACGGTTTTAATGTACTTCCATGCTTTGGGGTCCGCGGAAGATCCTTTATACACATAGAGTTTGATTTCTTTGATCTTGATACCATTATCATACGCGTCAACTTTTACACCCACTTTAGAAGTGCTGATCGCCGCGTAATTCAAATTGTAATTGATTGCAGAATTAAAGGTTATGTATGCTCCCTTCCCCAGGTTATTTACATCCACGAACGGGTTATTTAAAGCCAGATCCGCTTTTTTACAAGAGACCGCCATGACGGTAAAAGCAATCGCGACTGTTAATTTATTGATGATTTTTTTCATTGTTTCAAATTTATTATTTGATGAAATTATCAGGATTATTATCCCAGAATACTTTACTAACAGTTGAGCCCAAAGTCCTTTGTGCAGGAGCATTCAGGTTGCGGTTAACAAATACAGACGGATAGAAGAAAGAGCGTACAAAGAATCCTGGATTGGGAGAGGTAAGTACCGGCTGCATACCTGCAGGATACCCGGTTAAGCGATAATTATTATACGCCTCAATACCATTACCCCAGGTTGCGATATAATATTCTTTCATGATAACCTGCAGTTTTTCCTCATCAGTTGCGGCTGCATCATATTGAGCCAGAACTAAACTGACATAGTCTTCAATAGTTGCAGAAGTGGCAGCATAGGTAGCGCTTGGCGTAACGCCTACAGTAGCGGGGAACCCGGTTACTTTAGCCATAGAAGCACGCAAAGCCAGATTTAATGCGGTTCTTGCAGAAGTGGCGCCACCGGTAATCACATTGGTGATAGCAGCTTCCGCTTCAAGGAAGTAAGTAAATTCAGAGTTCCATATTGGCAGGATACCTGCTCCTTTTCCACCTATTTCAAGAGAAACCGATTTAGCCTGGTTACCATCAAACTCGCCACCGGCAGGATACACCCCCCAGGTAGTACGATAGCTTCCATCCGGAGGAGTACCACTATTATCACCGTGGTCACGACCCCAATAACCGGCGCCCAGGTAACAGAAAGGCATATTTACATCGTAATGTGCCGGCTTAGCAGCGGTAATACAAAACAGGGTTATTTCATTTACATTGATGCCACTGGTATTTTGTCTGTAGAAATAATAACGTTGCCTGGGATCCAATGTGGTTCCTCTGGCTCCACTTATACTACCCCCATTTTTCTCGGCAGCCACCACCCACATAAACCAGTCTCCCATATATTCACTAACCTCACGATTAGACTGGTAGTTACCAGCATAGTCAGGGTGACGACTATCGGGCGAAGTTTTGTTGGTGCCATATTTGAAATTAAAATCCTGCGCAATGGTTCTGATCAAATTATTAGTGGTGAATAATGCCTGGATTTTTGCTTTAGCTGTAGCGTCTACTTTACGTGTCTGCATTAAGAATTTCAGTTTCAGCGTATTGGCTGCTTTAATCCAGCTAGCCGCATTACCACCATAATACAGATCACTGGCGGGTTTGGCGCTGGTTTTACCAAAATCAGCTATAGCATCATCCAGCAAAGCGAGCACGGCCGCATAAATAGAAGCGCCTGCATCAACTTTCGGATTTGGATTATCAATACCCAAAACCGATTCGCTGTATGGAATATCACCAAAGTCATCCACCAAAGTACCTATTGTATAGGCTTTTAACACTTTTGCAATACCGGAAGAAATATACCTTTTCTGTGCCTGTGCCAGTGGTATCAGGGCATTCGCATTTTTAATGATGGAGGTATAGCCGGTACCCCATAACCCATCGAATGAATTAGGGCTAAAACCGTTGGTGTATAAAGGACCAAACCAGGTTTGTTGTCTTGTCAACTGACCGCCGATGTTGGAAGCACCATCAAAAAAGCCGGTGAAGCTAAGCTGAACTGTATTCAACAACAGATCAACGTCTGCGGTAGAAGCAGAGGGTGCATTGGGGTTGTCTAACAGACTATCCAACTGCTTGTTACAGGCAACCGAAGTTGAAAATAACGCGAGGATTAATATTATTTTTAAATGTCTCATATACGTTTCTTTTTACGTTAAATAGAATTAAAAGGTTACTCGTACACTCACGCCCAATCTGCGTGCAGAAGGTCCGGTGATAAATTCCAATCCCTTACCATTACTTACACCCAAACCATTGGTTTCAGGATCGAAGTGCATGTATTTAGGAAAATTAGGAGCATAATACCAAAGGTTACTTCCGTTCGCTGAAATGGATACATTACCGAATGGTGTTTTAGCTAACCATTTTTCCGGTAAATTATAAGATAATGATACGTCTCTTAATCTAACAACTGTTGCATCAAAAACGCCCGCCTGATCCGGACCGAACACATTGTTAAAGTAACCCTGTGTAGCGCTGATCTGCATATCGTTTGGCGTTTTACCATCTTCTTTTACCCCAGGTAAAATAAAGGGAGCGGCACGGTCAAATTCAGTATCTTTTGTTACACCACGGGCCAGCAATGACCGGGCTGTTGAAGAATAAATATCTCCACCATGTGAATAATCGACCTGAACTTTAAGACTGAAAGACTTGTACGTTAACGTTGAGATACCTGATAATTTATACTTGGGGTTAGGATCCCCGATAATACCTATAGCATTAGAAGAAAGATAATCACCGGCAGAACCCACAATCATTTGTCCATCGGCACTGCGTTTAAAGTAATAGCCTTTCATAATACCGAGAGGTTGTCCATTGATGGCAAAGTTACCCAGCGTAGTATAACCCGCGTATACGATTTCTTTTAAATCGGCCGGAATATCTGATACCAAAGAAGTATTTTTTGTATAGATACCTGTTAATTCCCAAACACAGTTTTTATTTCTGATCACTTTATAACTAACCATTGCTTCGATACCCTTATTGGTTACGGTACCGGCATTGATTTGTTGTGAGGTATAACCAGTTGAAGGATCCAGGTCCCTGTTCAGGATTTGGTCTTTAGATACCCTGTTATACAGCGTGACATCAACACCTAACCTGCTTTGGATGAACTTACCTTCCACACCAAATTCGGTTTCTGAAAGTAACTCAGGTTTGAGGTTGGTATTGGGCAGGAAATTAGGAATGGCATTGGTATTAATTACCGAGCCGCCATTTGTTACAAAATTTCTGGTAGAAATGGATAAGGCCGATCTGGTTTGATAAGCGCTACCAAAATTCGCGGCAGTTGAATATCCTATACGCAGCTTTAAGTAATTGATATTTTTCTTGCCTTTCAGAAAGCTGAGCGCCTCTGTAGGAACATAAGACAAACTCACATTAGGGTAGAAAATACTTCTATGCTCTTTCTCCAGGGTAGATGTCCAGCTATTTCTGCCGCCCACATTTAAAAAAGCGTATTGCCTGTAATCCAGGGTTGCCTGTGCAAAAGCGCCGATAGATTTTGATTCGGTTTTATAATCAAGATCTCCTCCTCCTTCGTTCACGATATCATGGGTTATAAAGTTGGTATGATCCAATAAACCAAATACCAACTGCTCTTTACTGGTGGTACCTATCTGGTTATATTTAATGCCTCTGGAGTTAACCCCTGTCAATACATCTAAATTAAGATCATTGCCAATATCCGATTTATAGGAAGCGGTAAATGTATGATCCAGAATTTCATTGAACCCCGTTGAGGTTCTCATAAATCCGGTTGGGAAATAAGTACCTCCTTTGTTTTGAGCATATAACTGGTAGTTGGAATAATCATCATATCCAAAACGATACATTAATTTAATCTTGGCATTTACATCAAAAAAAGCGGAAATATTTCCAAAGTTTCTGCTGATCTTATCCTGTGTAAATGAGTTATGCAATGTCCAGATAGGATTCTGAATATCATTACCATTCCGGTAATATACATGGGAGTGGTCAATGGGATTCTCCCAGGCAAGACCAATCAGGTCAACCGCGGTAGGTGTATACATTACATCACCATATAAGGATGGCGCGGAGGCTGTACTACCAAATGAGGTAGAAGTAGGTGGCGCTTTCACATCGGTATTAACGTGATTGAAGGTACCACTCACTGTAATTTTATTGGATAGTTTAGCCGTTCCACCCATACCAATATTGGTTTTGACCGTACCGTTACCCAATACAAATCCCTCATCATTGGTATGACCAAAGTTGACATTATAATTTACCTTATCGCCAGAGCCTGCAAAATTAACCGAGGTAACTTTGGAGTTACCGTCTCTGAAGAAACGGGGAACACTGTTATAATATTTGAACTCATATTCTTTATTACCTATAAATTCAGGGAAAGCGGCATTTAAAGCGGCCCTGCTGTAAGGGTGAGTTACTTTTTTAGGAGGATCGGTAAATTTAGCGCCCCAGTTACTAAAGAAAGCCAACCCTAAACTAAGATCAAAACCGCCGCCATACATGGTGGTATATTCCGGAAGATTGGCAATCTGGTTAACAAAGTATGACTGGGAAACAGTTACTTCATTTTTCTTTCTTGTTTTTTGGGTGGACCCGTTTTTAGTAGTTACCAGGATAACGCCATTTCTACCTAACTCACCATATAGTGTGGTGGCGCTCAAACCTTTCAGAACGTCAATGGTCTCGATGTTGTTGGCATCAAGGTCAAGAAAACGGCTGGGGGTAGAGTTACTATAGGTAAAGGAGGTTTGCTGGTTAGTACCACCATCAAATGGCACCCCATCAACAACCCACAAAGGCTGTGCGCTACCGGAGATGGTACTGATGGCCCTGATAACCACATTGGTACCTGAACCGGATAAACCACTTGTATTCAGAATGTTCACACCGGGCGCTTTACCATTCAAAATACGGGCAATGTCGATTTCAGGTTTTAATTCGAGGTCTTTTTTGCCTATGGAAGAAACCGCATAGCCAAGAGCCTTCTTTTCTTTACGGATACCGAGGGCGGTTACAACTACCTCGCTTAGCTCTTCGCTAAGTGTTTTTAGCGATACGGTTATGCTAGTAGATTCTTTAACTACTATTTCCTGTTTTGCAAAACCTACACCAGAAATTACAAGGGTGGTTCCTGCTTTGGCAGACAGGTGAAAAATACCATTCGCGTCTGTGGCAGTTCCTCTTTGTGATTTTTTTTCAACAACCGATGCGCCTTCGATCGGTTTGCCTTTGTCATCAGTAACCTTTCCTGTTACTGTCGGTACTTGTGCCAATATGCTTACAGTAGTTAGCATCAGGACACAAAAACTCAGAAGTAGTTTTTTTCTCATGTTGTTAGTTTTGGTAAAAAGAACCGGTTATCATTTTTTCTAACCGTTAAAATAGGATAAAATTATTAAATTGTTAAAAAAAATAACAGAATTCATATTAAATAAAATATTTCACACTATGTCACTTTTTATACCCAAAACGCATCCGCCGGCATAATTTCCTGCCGGTCCTGCTGCCTTATGTAAAATCGGTCCTGATTTACTCAATTCTGAGTCAATGCAAGAGACTGTTCGTCAAAGGCTTACACTTAAGATAACTTTTAGAATTGTCGGTTATCTGTCGGGGCCAATGTAAAGTGGTTTTATATATTAAAATAATAAATTTTCATTAATAATTGATTTACAATATATTAAAATAATTATTTCAATTATGGTGGTTGTCAAAACGCTTAAAAATAAGTCCCGGAAATCACAGGTTTAGCCGGCGTAGCTTACCTGTGAAAAAGTGTTCCGGATCCCGGCTTTCGGAATGACCATTTATCCACAGGACGAAAAA
>CAYHTC010000104.1:0-7998 GCA_964359445.1 uncultured Sediminibacterium sp.
CCGGTATATATATACCACTTTCTATAATGGAAAGAGGCCGGAAATTACCCATTCCATCACCCTGCAACACCAACCCGTTAAATGCATCGCTACGGCCAAACCCGGGGGCCATTGAAAATTCATTTCCATTCAATATGATATCCATATTCCCATCTCCATTAAAGTCGTTAACAACTATTCCATATACCGGCGCGAACTGAGCCCGGGCAGGCAGTTGATGTATAGCAAACTGAAAATTGCCCAGGTTCTCAACCCAGCTACTATAAAAATTATTGGCCGATAACTGAACAGCTCCCTGCAGATCAGCTTCCGGGAAAATATTTTTCATCTCCGCTTTCGCGTACAAGGCATAGTCGGGAAATTTTTCTTTCATGCCACTGAGTTCCCTGATAAACTCATCTCTGCCGGCCACCGGAAATTCTTTTACTTCACCTTTTACGGTTGATAAGATATAGCTGCTGATAATGGCATCAAAGCTGCCATTATTATCAAAGTCTTTCCCATACACTTTTATGGGAAATTTTGCAGAAGGTCGTAAAAAACCATTCATGCCAAAATTGCCCACCACATAATCCATATCACCATCATTATCCAGGTCAGCGGCTGTTACGCTGTTCCACCAACCCAATTCCGTGGAAAGGGTGGTTGTAACAGCAGTAAATTTTCCCTTTTGATTTTTTAAAAAGCTAATAGGCATCCATTCTCCCGCTAACACCAGGTCTGGCCAGCCATCATTATCAATATCGCTCCATGCGGCATCGCAAACTAATCCAACTTTTTGTAAGGCGGGAGCTATTTCTTTGGTAACATCAGTAAACCTGATAAGGCCGGGCCTACTGTCATTTCGCAAAATATAACTGCTTACCGGCATTGGATAACTACCCGGCAATACCCTGCCGCCAATAAACAAATCAAGGTCGCCATCCATATCATAGTCTGCCGCTTTTACGGCGCTTTTACTATTGTCATTGGGCGTTAGGGCCTTTACCGCTTCTTTAAAATTCCCCTTGCCATCATTGATATACAGATGATCTGCATAATGACCGGAGCCCGGCTGGTTTTCAGCGCCCCCCGAAGCTATATACATATCCAGGTCGCCATCGCCATCCGCATCAAATAAACAAATACCCCCATCATCCTGGTATTTTAAATCGGTAGTATCAATAAAAGATTTTGAGAGGAAAGTTCCGTTTTTATTTTGTACAAACAGGTTGGCATAGACAGGTGAACCTCCTCCGGCAATGATATCATCCAACCCATCCCCGTTTACATCTGCCACTGCCAATGATGGCCCATACTGCGTTAATTTATGCGGAATTAACCGTTGAATATTGAAATCAATAAAATCAACCTCCGAAGCCGCAAAATGTATACCTGATGTATTGGTTATTTCTGTAAACCAATTGTTTTGTGCAACAGCCGGTCTAATAAAGTTTTCTTTACCGTTCGATGCCTCAATATTGAGTGTGAGAACCTGGTTAGCGGTAATATTTCTTAGAACCTGCTTCTGTGCATTGGGCCATATCACTACCAGGGAATCTACTTTTGAAACTTTACCCAACCCAAAATGAGCTATGTTTTCTATACTGGACAGATAGCCGCGGTAAGGTGTGTTTTCATATACCTGTTGTTGTCCCTCATAAAACAAACGTATTACGGCCCCTACACCATTTCTATTTAAACCGTTACCCTGTAACTGTACACGGAGGTAATTGGCTTCCGCCGACTTTTTATCACTGAGGGTATTCTCCATCAGGGAAGCCTCCATATTGGTATTATTCACTATCACATCTATATCTCCGTCTCTGTCAAAGTCTGCGTATGCCATACCTGCAGAAAAATTGGGTATATCCCAGCCCCAGTCTTTGGTTTTATTTGAGAAAGTAATATCCCCGTTATTTTTAAAAATATAATTGCTGATTTTTACGGAAGGCAATTGCTTTAATATTTCTTCCGGAGCTACATTGGCAATCGCCTGATTTCTGTAGGCAATAAAGTTCATATCGGTAAGGTCTTTGGGCAATCCATTCGACACAATAATATCTCTATACCCATCATTGTCTGCATCTATTGCCAGGGGGGCCCAGCTCCAGTCTGTTTGCGCTATGCCGGCAAAATAGCCTACTTCACTGAAAACAGGTATTCCTATTGAATCCTTTTCTAAAAGCCCTGGGCCCTGGTTCAGTTGTAAAGTGTTACGTACGTATTGATGCATGTAACCATAACGGGCGCCGTTTTGAAAGTTCTGGTAATTGATGGGGCTATTCATCATCTTTAACCGGTAATTATCTGCCGGCGCCATATCCAGTTCTATAATATCGGGCAGCCCGTCATTATTAATATCAGCTATATCATTACCCATCGCATTTCTGCTGGTATGCTTGAAATAGTCCGCACTCCGGTCGCTAAAAGTTCCATTTTTATTATTGATGTACAGATGATTGTTAGATAAATAATCATTACTTACATAAATATCTTTCCATCCATCGGCATTAATATCTGTAGTGTTAACACCCAGGCCATACCCCTCTGTTAATATACCGGCCGCTTTTGATACATCTGTAAAAACAGGATGTTTTAAAATTGTATCCCAGTCGTTACGTAACAGTTTATCCGTATTGGGCCAATTGCCCTCTTTATGAATGGGCCTGAATTCATTGGGGTTGGTGCCATCCAGATCGTTCTCTAACAAATAGACATCCAGATCGCCATCATTATCATAATCAAAAAAACCGGCCATCTGTGTGCTGGAACTGTCGGCCAGTCCGTATTCCTCTGCTAATTCTTTAAAAACAAGACTGCCGTTTGTTTTATTAATTCCCTCATTTATATACAGCAGGTTTTTTCTTTGCGAGGCCGTATTCATTACGCCAACACTTACATAGATATCCATCAGTCCGTCGTTATTGATATCCACTACACTTACCCCCTTGCACCATTTACCATTTCCCCCAACACCGGCAGATGCCGTTACATCTTCAAATTGCATATTACCTTTATTCAAATACAATTTATTTCCCACCATATTACCGGTAAAATAGATGTCTGGTAAACTGTCATTATTAAAATCGCCAATACCTATCCCACCTCCATTATAGATATATTCATAAGTCATTACATTAAAAAAATCATTTTCGGTTAATTGATTCTTAAAATGAATGCCGCTTTTCTCAGCGCTTACTTCGCGATATAATGGGACCTTTTGCCTGCAGGCAGAGAGGCTAAAAAAAAGAATGGAGATGATAGATAAAGATCTTATTTGCATGCAATCTGTTTATGACCGGTATACGAGGCCGTGGGTGAGTATTCTCAAAACCTGATACAATCAAATGTAAACATTCCTGTTTTTTAATTTTCCTGTTTTTTTCAAGAAAAAAATATCCCATAAGGATAACCGCTCTGTAAAAAAGGAGTGTTATCTTTAATATCTACCAATTATTACCAATATGAATGCTTCCTCTCAAAAAAGCAGGCGCCGCTTCCTGCGTAATGCAGCAGCCATCGTTGCTGGTTTTTCAATTGTACCCAGGCATGTTCTGGGCCGTGGTTTCATCGCCCCAAGCGATCAGCTTACCAAGGGAATTATCGGAGTAGGCGGTATGGGCCGTGGCCATATTCCCTATGCCGGTACAAGGGTAGTAGCCATCTGTGATGTAGATAAAACCCATTTACAGGGGGTAGAAAAAATGATTGGTGGCGGTGTGAAAACCTTTCACGATCACCGCGAACTGATTGCCTTACCCGAAGTAGATATCGTACATATTGCCACCCCGCCTCACTGGCATGGTATCATGGCTATTGAAGCGGCAAGGGCCAGAAAGGACATCTGGTGCGAAAAACCCATGACACGCACTATTGGCGAAGGCAAGCGCGTGGTGGAAGCCGTACAGCAATATAAAAAAATGTTCCGCCTGAATACCTGGTTCCGTTTTGAAGATAATTTTTATGGGATGAATACGACCGTAAAACCTATTAAAAAACTGGTGGAATCCGGTTTGCTGGGATGGCCCCTTACTGTTACCGTTAGCAAAACAACCGGTTTCGACTGGAAATTTTATTGGGTGGGCAAAACCAAACTGGAAACACAGGCCGTGCCGGCTGAACTGGATTATGATCGCTGGCTGGGACCCGCCCCCTATAAACCCTATAATGCACACAGGGTTCATCAGACTTTCAGGGGTTATTGGGATTATGACGGCGGTGGCCTTGGAGATATGGGCCAGCACTATATTGACCCCATTCAATATTTTCTGGGTAAGGATGATACCAGTCCGGTATTAGTAGAAGTGGATGCAGAACAACAACACCCCGATGCCTGCGGAACTTTTAGAAAAATCACCTTCACCTACGATGATGGCTGCAAAATTATTCTCGACGGTGAAGCCAAAGATCCCAATGCGGCTTATATTGAGGGACCTAATGGCAAACTATTCGCGGGTTTCAAATCAACTATTCCCAATCTCCGCGAAAAACTGGCGCTGATGCCCGACCCTGCACCGCAGGTTACTGATTTTCTGGAATCAGTAAAATACAGAACGCCTTTTGCCCTGAATGAAGCGAACGGCTTCAGGTCATGTACCATTATTAACCTGGGAAAGATAGCCCTGCAACTGGGCCGGTCGCTGCACTTCGATCCGGTTAAGCAGGTTTTCATCAATGATGATGAAGCCAATCGCATGATCAATCCGGCCATGCGGGCGCCCTGGGATATTTAGGTATTATATCAGGTTTCTATTATGTTCAATCAAAACTGCTACATGAAAAAATTATTTTTAGGTTTCTTACTTCTCACCACAGGTTTCGTTCAGCTATCAGCACAAAACGAAACGGTAACAAATACCATTTCTGTTTTCCCTTACCAGCGCCCGGCAGAAGCAGCTTCTGCCCTCAGCAGCATGCAGTCATGGAACAGAACCAACTGGCATGCTTTGCTTGTTATGCTGGATGATGATTCATTAAAACCAAAAGCCAGTTATGCACTAAACGCTTATGTGAACCAGGTGGCAAATGATGCTGAAAAGAAAAAACAGACGGCTGCCGTTCTATCCAACAGATGGACTGCCGCTCAATCTTTTTATGCAAAAGATTTTATCATACAACAGCTTGGTTTATTGGGTGATAATGCTGCCGTGAAACTTTTAGCCAAACTATTGGGTGATGAGGTCTATGCAGGCAATGCCGCCAGGGCACTGGCCTCCATTCAATCCGAAGCTTCTGTTGCCGCACTTAATAAGGCATTGACAAAAGCAAAAGATCCCGCACGCAAACATATCCAGGCGGCAATAGACAATGTAAATAAACCGCTCCCCGACATAAAAGTTGCCGGCAATGTCAAAACCTCCAAACAAAATCCTGTACAATATATACTCGCATTACAGGACAGGATGGATGCTGCCAAAACTTCTTTACAAAAAAAGAATATTCTTTCAGAAGCCGCACATATTGCGGGTTTCAGCTCGTTTATGTTTGTAAGCAAATCATTAAACGATCCGGAAATCAATCATGATGCCGCACTCATTACAACCCGTCTTGCTTTGGCAGATAAAGATATCAGAGGACCTGTGGTTAGAGAAACTCTTGAAAAAGCGCTTCCTCTGATCAAGGGTGAAGACAGCGCCCTGCTGGTAAAAAATATTATGGCACATTTGAAAGCAATGCCTTATGACAATGGCTTTGTATCGCTTTTTAACGAAAAAGATCTTACAGGCTGGAAGGGTCTTGTGGGCAATCCCATCAGCCGTTCAAAAATGTCGGAAAAAGAATTACAGGATGCACAAAACGCTTCCAATGAAAAAATGAAAAACGACTGGATCGTGAAAGATGGCCTGCTCGTTTTTACAGGACATGGCAATAACCTGGCTACTGTTAAACAGTATGGCGATTTTGATATGTATGTAGACTGGAAGATTACCGAAAAGGGAGATGCCGGTATTTACCTGAGAGGCAGTCCGCAGGTACAGATATGGGATACCAGCCGGAGAGAAGCAGGGGCACAGGTGGGTTCAGGTGGATTGTACAATAACCAGGTTAATCAAAGCAAACCATTGGTAGTAGCAGACAATAAAATTGGTGAATGGAATACCTTTCATATCATCATGAAAGGCGCGAGGGTTACCGTTTACTTAAATGGTCAGATTGTAACCGATAATGTGATACTCGAAAATTATTGGGACCGCAAGTTGCCCATCTTTCCAAAAGAACAGATTGAGCTGCAGGCGCATGGCACTTATGTGGCGTATAGAAATATTTACCTGAGAGAACTTCCTGAAACAACCGTGTCTGTGTTGAGTGAGGAAGAAAAACAACAGGGCTTTACTATGCTATTCGATGGAACTAATCTGAACCAGTGGACCGGCAATACCACCGGCTATCGTATAGAAGAAGGCAGTATTGTTACGCATCCTGAACTGGGTGGTATAGGAAATTTTTTTACCAAAGAAGAGTATGCAGATTTTGAATACCGTTTCGAATTCCAGCTCACACCCGGCGCCAATAATGGTCTCGGTATCCGCGCACCACTCGAAGGAGACGCAGCTTATGTTGGAATGGAATTACAAATACTCGATAACGAAGCGGAGATGTATAAAAACCTGCAGCCCTATCAATACCATGGTTCAGTATATGGTGTGATCCCCGCTAAAAGAGGCTGTTTAAAACCAACCGGCGAATGGAACAAAGAGGAGGTTGTGGTTAAAGGGTCTAAAGTAAAAGTAACGTTGAACGGACAAGTAATACTTGACGGTGATATCAAAGAAGCCTCACTCAACGGTACCATGGATCACAAAGAACATCCCGGCCTGCTTCGTACCAGTGGCCATATTGGTTTTCTGGGACATGGAGATGTGGTACGATTCAAAAATATCCGTATAAAGCGACTATAAAAATGTCTTCCATTCATTCTCTCATTCATTCATTGAATCATGAAACTACTATCCACCATACTCCTCGCTTCATGCATATCATCTTCAATTGCACAAATCCCGGACTCTACTTTCAAAAATCTCAAATGGCGGAACATTGGTCCGTTTCGTGGAGGCAGGGCCAATGCCATTGCAGGTGTAATTAATAATGATCAAAAATTCTATACGGGCTATACGGGGGGTGGTGTATGGGCGACAGATGATGGCGGTATCTCATGGAAAAATATTTCAGACGGGTTCTTTACTGTTGGTTCTATCGGTGATATAGCCGTAGCCGAATCTGATCCGAATGTAGTATATGTAGGCACCGGTGAACATGCGGTACGGGGGGTGATGACCAGTTATGGTAATGGCGTTTACAAATCAACAGATGCCGGTAAAAGCTGGAAAAATACCGGGCTTGAAAAAACCAGGCATATTGCAGAAGTAGTGGTACATCCACAAAATTCAGATATTGTTTATGTGGCTGCACAGGGTACTGTTCATGGCCCCAATAACGATCGTGGTGTTTTTAAATCAACAGACGGTGGCAATTCCTGGAAAAAAATATTGTATATTAATGATAGTACCGGTATTGCATCGCTTTCGATGGATATGGTCAATCCGCGCATTCTCTATGCCGCTTCATGGGAACACCGCAGGTTTCCCTGGACTGTTTCAAGTGGCGGCCCGGGATCAGCCATCTGGAAATCTACCGATGAGGGAAATACCTGGACAAAACTCACAGAAGGATTGCCTGCTGCCATGGGTAAGATTGGTATTACCGTATCCAGAGCCAATCACAACCTGGTCTTCGCCATCATCGAAACAGAAAAAACCAAGTCAGGTCTATACCGTTCGACTGATGCCGGCAAAACATGGGCACTGCTCTCCAATAACCAGGATATATCGGCCCGCTCCTGGTATTATATGAAAGTATCTGCCGATCCAAAAAATGAGAACACGGTTTTTGTACTCAATGCCCCTTTGATGAAATCGATTGATGGAGGAAAAACATTTGCGGCTGTTGGTATTGCCCATGGCGATACGCATGATCTCTGGATTAATCCAAATAAAAACAATATTATCGCGCTGGCAG
>CAYHTC010000105.1:0-1147 GCA_964359445.1 uncultured Sediminibacterium sp.
ATATCACCCGGCCCCCTTAGTTCAAGGTCTTTTTCTGCAATCACGAATCCATCATTGGTAGCACACATAATCTTGATACGTTCCCTGGCCTCTTTGCTGGCTGAGACCCCCGTTAATAAAATACAAAAACTTTGTTCGCTTCCCCTTCCCACCCTGCCACGAAGCTGGTGCAACTGGGACAGACCAAATTTTTCGGAACTTTCAATCACCATTACCGAGGCATTGGGTACGTTTACCCCTACTTCAATTACTGTGGTACTCACCATAATCTGCGTATCCCCGTTCACAAAACGTTGCATATTGGTTTCTTTCTGTTCCGATGGCTGTCTGCCATGCACCATACTGATACTGAATTTTGGTTCCGGAAAAAAACATTTTACCTGCTCATACCCCTGCATCAGATCCTCATAACTCATTTTTTCACTTTCTTCTATCAACGGATAAATGAAATAAGCCTGCCGGCCCTTATCAATTTCCGATCGAACAAAATCCATCACTCTGGCCCTGGCTGTTTCATAACGGTGAACCGTGGTAATGGGTTTCCTTCCCGGCGGCAATTCATCCATCACACTGTAATCAAGATCACCATAGGCTGTCATGGCAAGTGTTCTGGGTATTGGCGTAGCCGTCATCACCAATACATGTGGGGGTATGGTTGCTTTCTCCCATAACCTGGCCCTTTGTGCCACACCAAAACGGTGTTGCTCATCAACAATCACCAGGCCCAGATTTTTAAACTGCACCACATCTTCAATCACGGCATGGGTACCCACCACCATATGAATAGTATCATCCAGTAAACCCTTTAATATTCTTTTCCGTTCTTTGGTTTTGGCGCTGCCGGTTAGTAAAGCAATCTCTACCGGCATCTCTTTCAATAATTCGCTTAAGCCTGTAAAGTGTTGCTGACAAAGGATTTCAGTTGGCGCCATTAAACAACTCTGGTAACCATTATCAGCAGCCAAAAGCATACTTAGCAAAGCAACAATGGTTTTACCACTGCCTACATCACCCTGTAATAAACGATTCATCTGGTTACCAGAGCTGTTTGATGGCGCCAACTGAAATCCTTTCTCAGCAACACTTTACAGGCCTGAGCGAAGTATTAAAAGAGATGCCGGTAGAGATTGCTTTACTAACGGGCAGC
>CAYHTC010000105.1:1157-7945 GCA_964359445.1 uncultured Sediminibacterium sp.
TGCCTACATCACCCTGTAATAAACGATTCATCTGGTGGCCACGCGCGGTATCGGCCCTGATCTCTTTGATCACTCTTTTTTGCGCGCCCGTTAATTCAAAAGGAAGATAAGTGCTGTATAATGTATTAAAAAGTTCACCTACTTTACCAAACACCACTCCCCTGCTTACTTTATGCCTTTGCAAACGAACCAGGTTCATCCTCACCTGCGCAATAAATAGTTCTTCGAACTTTAACCGTTTCATGGCCCGCTCATATAATTCACTGGATGCAGGAAAATGAATATTCTGATACGCTTCATACCGGTTCATGAGCTGCAGACTGTCCAGTAGTGCCTGGGGTAAATTCTCTTTAATATCTTTGGGCTGTATCTGCAATAATAAGGTCCGCGTTAATTTACCTATCTGCCTTCCGTTCAGCGCCCTGGCTTTTAGTTTTTCGGTACTGGGATATACCGGTTCTAAAAAAGATTTACCATCCGCTTTTGCAGGCACATACACTTCTATTTCGGGATGCACTATCTGTGGTCTTCCGTTAAAAAATCCTGTTTTACCAAATACCAGGTAATCACTGCCCACATGCAGGTTCTTTATCACCCAGTTGATTCCCTGAAACCAGGCCAGTTCCAGTACACCACCCGAATCTTTCAGTTGACCAATCAACCGCTTGCTCCTGCCCGCGCCAATGATTTCATAGTTTACAAGGGTTCCGGCTACCTGTATAAAATCTGTATCCGGATCAATATCACGTATCCTGCTCACTTTGGTCTTATCTATATGCCGGTTGGGGAAATGTTCCAGCAGGTCAGCGAAAGTAAAAATTTCCAGTTCCTTCTTCAGCATATCCCCACGCAGGGGACCCACACCTTTGAGGTATTCGATGGGAGAAGCCAATATGGTAGCTGATTCGTTGATGAGAATTAAACTTTCAGATTAAAAAATTCGCCAATACTTACACATATCCCGCAAATTAGCAACACAATCCGAAATTCTGCGATTATCTGCTTCCGACTCACTTAAAAAAGATCACTGAAAAAAAGGCAGGGACGAATGTCGAAGGACCATCTACTAATATTATCTTCGCCCCTTATGGAAAAAGAGGTTGTTCTTAGTGGCATTCGTCCTACCGGTTTTCTGCACCTGGGTAATTATTTTGGGGCCATGCGCAATTATGTGCGTATGCAGGATACCTATCACTGCTATTTTTTTGTGGCCAACTGGCATAGTCTTACCACCCATCCCGATACCAAAGAATTACAAAACAGCGTTCACAGGGTAATAGCGGAAAACATTGCCTGTGGACTGGACCCCGATAAAGTGGCCCTGTATATTCAGAGTGATGTGCCTGAAATTGCTGAATTGTACCTGTACTTAAATATGCTTGCCTATAAAGGCGAATTGGAGAAAACGGCTACTTTTAAAGAGAAGGTACGCTTACAACCAGAGAATATAAATGCGGGATTATTAACCTATCCTGTTTTGCAGGCCGCTGATATTTTAATACACCGTGCCGTAAAAGTGCCTGTGGGTAAGGATCAGGAGCAACACCTGGAAATGGCGCGCCATTTTGCGGAAAGATTTAATTACCGTTATGGTGAGGTACTGCCCCTGCCCTATGCATTCAATTATGGCGGAGAGCTGGTAAGAATTATGAGCCTGGATGGTGCCGGTAAAATGAGCAAGAGTGAAAACCAGTTAGCTACCCTTTACCTGGCGGATGAGGAAGACAGTATCCGGAAAAAAATCATGAAAGCCAAAACCGACCAGGGCCCCGCCGAACCCAATTCGGTAAAGCCGGATTATATTGAGAACCTGTTTACGCTGATGAAACTGGTGAGTACCCCGGATACTTTACAGAAATTTGAAGACGATTTTAATGCCAGCAGCGCCGGCAACTGTGTGATACGGTATGGCAACCTGAAAAAACAACTGGCAGAAGATATGGCCCGCTTTATCCGGCCCATAAGAGAGAAAGCGGCAGATATTCAGCATAACAGGGCGCTCTTACAAAAGATCATCCTGCAGGGGGCCGATAAAGCAAGAGCCAGCGCCTCAGAAACCCTGAAACTGGTGAGGCAGGCAATCGGGATGAATTACGGGTAAACAAAAAAAACTTCACCCAGTTCATAGTTCGTACTTCGTATTTCGTACTTTCAATCTATATGGCAAAAGCAAAGAAACCAAAACATGTGGCGGTAGCCGGTAATATTGGCGCGGGAAAGACCACTTTAACGGAAATGTTGAGCAAGCATTATCGCTGGATACCACAGTTTGAAGATGTGGATCATAACCCCTACCTCATGGATTTTTATGAGGATATGCCCCGCTGGAGTTTTAACCTGCAGATATATTTTCTAAACAGCAGGCTCAATCAATTGCTGGAGATACACCATGGAACTGAAACCGTTATACAGGACAGAACGATTTATGAAGATGCCCATATATTCGCCCCTAACCTGCACGAAATGGGCCTGATGGGCAAACGTGATTTTGATAATTATTTCCTGTTTTTTCAGACATTAAAAACCATGGTGCAACCGCCTGATTTATTAATCTACCTGAAAGCTTCTGTACCAACCCTGGTATCTCAAATACAAAAACGCGGCAGAGAATACGAAGAAAATATCCGCCTCGATTACCTCAAACGCCTGAATGAACATTATAATAAATGGATTGACAGTTACAAAGAGGGTCCTTTACTAATCATTGACTGCGACAAAAATAAATTCTCTGAAAATGAGGAGCATTTCGGTGATGTCATTAGTAAAGTAGATAGAACTTTGTTTGGACTGTTTTGATCGATCCTTGATTTTTACCATTTTAGTTAAGTCCAATCGCAATGAATGCAGGATTAGCGCTGGCCCGTTGCCGGAGGCACCATACCCTTCCTATCCTAACATTTTTTTATATCCCCCGGAAACGTTTTTCCTCAGTAAATGCATAGGTTTGCATCAAATACCGACTATGAAGTTGTTGATCTCCTGTATCTTATTAGCCCTATCCATCCAGGGTTTTTCGCAGGATAGTGATGCAGATACTCAGAAAGGAAAGTGGAAAAAAGAAAATGTTTTTTTCGGGTCGGGGTTAAACCTGGGTCTTACCAACAGATCCTTTAACCTGGGACTGAACCCGGAAATAGGCTACAGTGTTACTAAATGGCTGGATGCGGGCCTGTCGTTCAATATCAATTATTTCTCCCAGAATGCCTCTGATTACAGCAGTATCCGCCTGAGAAATTTTAATTATGGCGGTGGTAGTTTTATACGGATATGGCCGCTTAGTTTTTTACATATCCAGGTACAACCTGAGTATAACCGGATCAGTTCTTCGCAAAAAGATGTCATCTCAGGGCAAACAGGCAGATACAAATACAATGCAGAAAGCCTCTTGGTGGGCGTAGGTTATGGAACCAGGATACTGGGCAGCCATTATTCCTATGTAACGCTTATGATTGATGTTTTACAAAACCCGAATTCACCCTACCGCGATCAATACAATGACCCGCAGCCTGTATTCAGGGCCGGCTTTGGAATGTACCTGAAACCAGCAAGGAGATAGCTTCTTCGGGATCTGCACAGACCAGCAAACGTTCCTGCCAGTCTTCATATAAAAATCCACCTTCCGTCATAGTAATGATATGCTGAATCAGGTGATCATAATAACCTGCCGTATTTAGCAGAATTATTTTTTTGTTGTGGATATTCAAAGTGTTCCAGGTAAGCATTTCAAACAATTCATCAAGGGTACCATTACCACCCGGCAGAATAACCGCCGCATCGCATAACTCATAGATCAGTTTTTTTCGCACATGCATATCCCCTACCACCCTTAATTCAGTGATGCCATCGTGCTGTGCTTCCCAGGCAAGTAATATTTCAGGAATTACGCCAATCACTTTCCCGCCATACTGCATGGTTGCATTAGCTAAAGCGCCCATCAGCCCTTTATTACCGCCGCCATACACCAGTTCTATTGAATGCGCCGCCAGCCCCCTTCCTAATGTAGCCGCATGCTGCGCATAGAGGTTATTGGCGCCGGTTTGGGATCCGCAAAAAACGGCTACACTTTTGATGGACATACAGTTTATTTTATAAGGGGCAAAATAGGTGAAATATTTTTACTACTTTTCAAATTCATTCAGTTAACGGTTTAATTATCCCCCATATGTCGCCATTCTTTCTTTTTTCTTTTGTGATTGCTTATTTCCTGATCCTTCTTCTGGTAGCCTGGTATACCGGCAGAAACAGTACCAATGAATCTTTCTTTATCGGTAACAAAAGCAGTAACTGGATGCTGGTTGCCTTTGGCATGGTAGGCACTTCTCTGAGCGGGGTAACATTTGTAAGTGTGCCCGGCGCCGTGGCAAAGGAATCCTTCGCCTATTTCCAGGTTACGATTGGCTATCTGATCGGATACATTGTTATTGCTTATGTACTATTACCGCTATACTACCGGCTTAACCTTACTTCTATTTATAATTATCTTCAGAACCGCCTGGGATTTACTTCCTATAAAACAGGTGCGGGCTTTTTTATCCTCTCCAGAACGCTGGGCGCCACGGCCAGGTTATACCTGGTGGTAAACATATTGCAGGATGCTATTCTCAACAGCTTTCATATTCCCTTTTGGGCAACCACTCTTATTATTCTGGGGATGATCCTTTTGTACACGTATGAAGGCGGTGTGAAAACCATTGTTTATACAGATACGCTGCAAACCAGTTGTATGTTACTGGGATTGGTGATCTGCGTAATCTATATTCTCAATACCTTACATCTCGGCCTTGGCGACAGCTTACAGGCCATGCATGAGAAAGGCTATTCACAGATATTTTTTTCCAACCCCAACAGTAAATTATTCTTTGTAAAACAGATACTTGCCGGCGCCTTCATCACTATCACGATGACGGGTATGGACCAGGAAATGATGCAGAAAAATATTTCTGTTAAAACACTGAAAGATTCTCAAAAAAATGTGATTTCCATGTCGCTGGTACTCATGTCCGTGATTTTCATTTTCCTGTTTCTGGGTGGGCTCCTTTACCTGTATGCCACACAATTAAACCTGCCTGTAACAGGTGATAAATTATTTCCCGCTATCGCGCTGGATCATATGCCACCTTTTATTTCCGTGATATTCATCATAGCTCTTATTTCGGCCCTGTTCCCCAGTGCCGATGGAGCCATTACGGCCCTCACTTCCACCTTCTGCATAGACATTATCGGTATGCAAAGAAGAATGGATCTGACCGATGCCCAAAAGAAAAAAATGAGGCAGCGCGTGCATCTGTCATTCGCTGTTATTTTCCTGGCATTTGTAATGGTATTCAAATGGATCAACGACTCCAGCATGATTGGGCTGATATTAAAAGTGGCAGCCTTTACTTACGGCCCCATCCTGGGTTTGTTTGCTTTTGGTATCCTTTTAAAACGCTCCGTAAAAAATAAATGGGTTCCGGTTATCTGTATTACTTCACCGGTTATTTGTTTTCTGCTCGAAAAATTTCAGCAACAAATTTTTGGTTCATTTGAATTAGGACTGGAGCTATTAATTATTAATGGACTGATTACTTTTACCGGGCTTCTCCTTATTTCCAATAAAACTGAAAGCACAAAGCTGAAAGCTTAATCGTTAGGTATTCAGCTTTAAGCTTTCACTATATTTGCAGATGGAACTGATTCATCATTTAGCTGAAGCCTATGCTGCCCGGTTTAGTTCGGGGGAAGAGGCGCTTCTTGCGGAGATGAATCATCAAACCAGGCAAAACCACCCGCATGCACATATGCTGAGTGGGCATGTTCAGGGAAAATTTCTTTCTTTTATCAGTTCGATCCTGCAGCCAAAATATGTTCTGGAGATAGGTACTTTTACGGGCTATAGCGCCATTTGCCTGGCAGAAGGCTTATCAGTTGATGGAGTTCTTCATACGATCGAATTAAGAGAAGCGGATGCAGCTATTGCCCGGAAAAATTTTAGCAAATACAAAAGGAATAACCAGATACATTTGCACCTTGGTGATGCCAGGGAAATCATTCCCGGTCTGAACTATCCATGGGACCTTGTTTTTATAGACGCCGACAAGACTTCCTATATTGATTATTACGAGATGGTAATACCCAGACTAAGCGAAAAGGGTATAGTAGTAACTGATAATGTACTGTTTCACGGAGAGGTTTTACAGGAACCAATAAGTGGGAAGAATGCAAAAGCCATTCAGGCTTTTAATGAACACGTGATGAATGACAAGCGAACTGAACAGGTATTAGTAACCATCAGGGATGGAATACTCCTGATAAAAAAAAGACCCAAATGAAAAAAATAATCTTAGCTATATGCCTGCTGGTAAGTTTAAGTGTGCAGGCACAAAAACAGGTAGTTGAAGCCTATATCAATACTTACAAAGAATTGGCCATTACTGAAATGCTGCGCACCGGTGTACCGGCTTCTATTAAACTGGCACAGGGTATTTTAGAATCTCAATCGGGCGAAAGCGATCTGGCTAAAAAGTCGAATAACCATTTCGGCATAAAATGTAAGACAGAGTGGACAGGTGATAAAACCTATCACGATGATGATGAAAGAGGAGAATGTTTTCGTGTATATCCTTCTGTTGCTGATTCATATAAAGATCATTCCGATTTTCTCAGGAGCAGACCACATTATGCCTTTCTTTTTCAGCTCAGCCCCACAGACGCTGAAGCATGGGCAAGGGGTTTGAAAAAAGCGGGGTATGCTACCAGTTCCACTTACCCGCAAAGATTATTGAAAGTGATCAATGATTACCATCTGC
>CAYHTC010000106.1:0-7924 GCA_964359445.1 uncultured Sediminibacterium sp.
CCTGAATATCCCGTATCTCAATTCACAAAGCGAACTTAACCAGGAAATATCCGGGTTTCTGGCCACACTGATTAATCTGAATGCTTTCATCTTCCTGGTTGCGGGCGGTATAGCTTTCTTTTTAACAAACCGCATTACCGCATCTTTCAGCCTGATAGGTAAAAAGATGCAGGAGATGAATCTGGGTAAAATTAATGAAGAGATTAAATGGAACCGTAAAGATGAGATTGGAATGCTGGTAAATGAATACAATACACTGGTTAAAAAACTGGAGATCAGCGCCCAGGCATTGGCGCAAAGTGAAAGGGAAGGGGCCTGGCGCGAAATGGCCAGGCAGGTGGCGCATGAAATTAAGAACCCGCTTACTCCCATGAAACTGAGTATACAGTATTTGCAGAATGCTATTCAGAAAGGGGCGCCAAATGTAAAAGAACTATCGGCTAATATGGCGGTTACTTTAATTGAACAGATAGATCAACTCTCAAAGATCGCGGGCGATTTTTCGCAATTTGCCAATATTGGTAACGCCAGCATTGAGCGGTTTGATATGAATGAAATATTGACCTCTCTTATCCGGCTATACAGCGCCAACCCTGGTATTCAGATTGAATGGAACAGGCAGGCTGGTTTGTATCAAATACTGGCCGATAAGGTTCAGATGAACCGCTTATTTACCAACCTCCTGCAGAATGCCATTGAAGCAAGGGAAGGTTCAGATAAAATTGTTCAGGTAGTCATCAATCAAAAAATGGAAAATGATTCGATGGTATTTTCATTGAAAGACCATTCCGGCGGGATCCCGGAAACAATGAAAGAAAATATCTTCACACCCAATTTTACTACTAAGTCATCAGGCACAGGTTTGGGCCTTGCCATTTGTAAGGGCATCGTAGAGAAAGCGAACGGGCAAATCTGGTTTGAATCTGAGGCTGGAGTAGGAACCACTTTTTATATCAGACTACCGAAAGCGTGAGGAATAGTGATCTGTTCAAAATGCCTTTCTCTTTATTTGCTGTCCTTCAATGAATTTTTCAATTGCCTGCAAAGAGAAGCTGCTCAGGTTTTTCTCTTTGATTAATCCGGCCTTTTGTGCTACCAAAACACCATAGCGGCAATCATCAAACCCATCAATAGCATGCGCATCCGGGTTTATCGAGATCAATACATTTTTTTCCAAAGCATAGTCAATCCATCTCCAGTCAATATCTAAACGCCTTGGATGTGCATTTAACTCAATTACCACCTGGTTGGCTGCGCAGGCTTCTATGATCTTCCTGTGGTTTATTGGGTATCCATTCCTGCTTAGGAGCAATCTGCCCGTCATATGACCAAGGATATCAGTAAAAGGGTTTTCGATGGCCCTGAGTAAACGCATCATCGCTTTTTCCTCATTCATTTTAAGATTGGAATGAACAGAGGCGATTACCAGATCAAAGCTTGCTAAAAGTTGATCGCTGTAATCCAGGCTGCCATCATTCAGGATATCACTTTCAATACTTTTAAATATTCTGAAGGAATTGAACCTGGCGTTAAGCTCGTCAATTTGCCGGTGTTGCGCCCCGATCCGCTCCTCGGAAAGGCCATTTGCATAAAAGGCAGATTTGGAATGGTCACTGATTACCAGGTATTCAAACCCTTTCTCAATAGCAGCATTAGCCAGTTGCTCCAGGGTATTTGCCCCATCGCTCCAGTTGCTATGACTATGTATAATTCCCTTAATATCTCCCGGTTGTATTACATCTGGTAGTTTATCCGCTTTTGCCTGATGGATGGTAACTGCCTTTTCTCTTTGGAAAGGAGATATGGGATTAATATGGGCAGCAGCAAAAATAGTATCCTCCGATTCATAGGCAAATGAAGCATCCCAACTGCTTATCTCATCCCAGGCAACCAGAAATTCTTCACTGCAACTGGTTTGAAAGTATTTGCTGATAAAATGATGGCTCTGGGTACAATGAAATCCAAGTGTCACATTCTCTTTTCCCCTGAATGAAATATATGTTTCGGTTGCAGAGATGGTTTCGAAGTCATTATTGGCAAAAAAAGTTTTCAGTTCATCTGTGGTTGCTGTAGAAACCCATTCCACGGCATGGATGATCTCCATTTGCCTTCTTAATTCACCTGTTATCGCAAACAGGCAGTTTGGAAAACCGGTTTTTAGTTTGGCATCTACTGTTGCCGCAAAGGATTCTATCTGCTCAAATAAATAATTACCCAATGTGCCCAGATAAAATTCGATGGCCTCTTTGATGTTCTGTTGTGATTTTTCACCAAAACCTTTGTAAAGGGTTAGGCGGTTTTCATCACAGGCATATAACAATTCTCCCAGGGATTCTATCTCCAGTTCCTTCCATATAGTGGCAATTTTCTTCGGACCGATACCTTTGATGCCCAGCATGTCGAGAATGCCGGCTGGTGTTTTTTGCAGGTATTCCTTCAAAATAGACAGCTCTCCGGTCTCTAATTGTTCCACTATATTTTTGCCAATCGCATCCCCGATTCCCCTGATTGAAAATATTTTTTCAAGGGGTAACTCACTCAGCTGGGAAGGTAGTTTATTGATGGTAAAAGCGGCTGTTGCGTATGACCTGGCTTTAAAACTATTATCGCCATGTATATCCATCAACTTTGCTAATAGAGAAAAATTTTCTGAAATAATAGTATTGTCCATAGCCTTGCTGGTATTGGATCCTGAAGATAGGTAATAAAAAAGTCCCGGAAATTTCCGGGACTTTAAATCTATTTCTGCGAGAGAAATAAGAAGACTACTTTTTCTTAGCGGCTTTCTTGGCGGCTTTTTTAGGAGCAGCCTTTTTTGCAGCTTTTTTAGGAGCAGCTTTCTTTGCAGCTTTTTTAGGAGCGGCTTTCTTTGCAGCTTTTTTAGGAGCAGCTTTTTTTGCAGCTTTTTTAGGAGCAGCTTTCTTTGCGGCTTTCTTTGCAGTTGCCATGTTTTTGTAGATTTAATGGTTAGTTAATACTCTAAAAGTAAAAACTTATTTGGAACTACAAAAAAATATTTTTAAGCAGTCACTTCAACGGGTGTTACCGAGATAGTGGTTCTGTCGTTTCTGCCTTTCTTAAATTCAACCACTCCATCAGCTAAAGCGAACAAAGTGAAGTCAGTTCCAACACCTACATTCTTACCCGGATGATAAACGGTTCCTCTTTGACGAACAATGATATTACCGGAGAAGGCGGGTTGACCACCATATATTTTAACCCCTAAACGTTTGCTTTGTGAATCACGGCCGTTCTTTACGGAACCTTCACCTTTTTTGTGTGCCATAGTTTTTTGTTTTAAAAACTAAATATATAAACAAGAGAGACAAATCCTTCTGATCTATGATTTAATCGTTAGCGCTTACTAAGCGATACTTTCAATTTTAATTCTTGTATAGTGGGTTCTGTGACCATGCTTCTTGCGGAAACCCTTCCTTCTTTTCATCTTAAAGGCGATCACTTTATCACCTTGTACCAGGTCGCTGATAATTTCTGCTTTTACAGTCGCTTTTACAGCGCTGCCCACAGAAATAGCTCCGCTGTTGTCTGTAAACAACACTTCGCTAAACTCAACTTTGTCTCCGGTTTGACCTTGCAGGTGAGGAACATACAGGCTTTGACCTTCCTGTACTTTAAACTGCTGACCTGCGATTTTTAC
The DNA here is from genome assembly GCA_964359445.1 of uncultured Sediminibacterium sp. Taxonomy (GTDB): domain Bacteria; phylum Bacteroidota; class Bacteroidia; order Chitinophagales; family Chitinophagaceae; genus Sediminibacterium. Next base: position 3,659 of record CAYHTC010000106.1, read on the forward strand.
AACTGCTAACATAGCTACCAAAATTAGGACGGCAAAGGTAAGGTTTCGCGCCGGAAAAATGCAAACATTTTTGAAATAATTCTGTCCCCATAGGTGGAAAACAAGAAAAGCCCGAACTTCTGTCTATTTTTGCCCACCTTTAACGATCCCTGAAAGCTATGAATCTGAAATCCGTATTGGCCCGCCCTTTTGCCAACTATATATATAATAAAATCCAAAAAGGGATGGTGTCTGCACCGGACGACCAGGATATTATACTAAAAATGCTGTTAAAGACCGGTAGATCAACGGTTTTTGGCAAGGATCACCGGCTGGAAGCTGTTATGGATCATGCATCCTTTGCCCAGGCTGTACCTGTTCGTGATTATGAGCAGTTGAAACCTTATATTGATCAGGTGAAAGGGGGTAAGCAAAACGTATTGTGGAAAGGGCATCCGATTTATTTTGCCAAAACCAGCGGTACCACCAGTGGGGTAAAGTATATACCCATCACCAAAGATTCCATCCCCAATCATATTAATACGGCCCGTAATGCCCTGCTCTGCTATATGGCTGAAACAGGCAATACAGGCTTCGCAAGTGGAAAAATGATCTTCCTGAGCGGATCTCCTGAATTGGAAAGGATTGGCAATATCCCTACCGGCAGGCTCAGTGGTATTGTAAACCACCATGTGCCCGGCTATCTTCGTTCCAATCAATTGCCCAGTTATGAAACCAATTGTATCGAAGACTGGGAAACCAAACTGGACAAGATAGTAGCAGAAACCTGGCAACAGGATATGACACTGATTAGTGGTATACCACCATGGGTACAAATGTATTTTGACCGGTTAACTGAAAAATCCGGAAAAAAAGTGGGCGATCTTTTCCCGAATTTCAGCCTGATGGTACAGGGTGGTGTGAATTTTGATCCCTATAAGGCAAGATTACTGGAAAGTATAGGTAGAAAAATAGATTCAATTGAACTGTTTCCGGCAAGTGAAGGATTTTTCGCTTTCCAGGATTCACAGGAGGCGGAAGGATTATTATTAAATACAAATAGTGGTATTTTCTTTGAGTTTGTTCCTGCCGGTGAAATTTTTTCTGAAAATCCAACCCGGTTAACCCTCAGGGAGATTAAGACAGGTGAAAATTATGCAATGATCATCAACAGCAATGCCGGATTATGGGGGTATAATCTGGGAGATACGGTGAAGTTTGTAAGCACCGAACCCTACCGGCTGGTGGTAAGCGGAAGGATCAAACATTTTATCTCTGCATTTGGGGAGCATGTAATTGGGGAAGAAGTGGAACATGCCTTATTAAAAGCCGCGAAGGAAGAAGGCGTTAACATAACCGAGTTTACGGTAGCGCCCGTAGTGCAACAGGATAAAGGTAAAAGTTACCATGAATGGTTTATCGAATTTGAAAATGAGCCCGTTGCTATAGAAAGATTGAGCCAAAAAGTAGATGGCTATCTCAGAAAAAAGAATGTGTATTATGATGATCTGATCACAGGAAATATTCTGATGCCCTTGCAGATCAGGAGTATAAGAAAAAATGGGTTTATCGATTATATGAAATCTGTCGGGAAGCTGGGCGGACAGCATAAAGTGCCCCGGTTAAGTAATGACAGGAAGATAGCGGAGGAACTGGAAGCATACCTTAGTAATCCGTAATTTGTGTAATCCGTAATTTGTAACTATTAAGAAATTTATTGATGAATCAAAAACGTATTGCCATATTCGGTTCAACAGGATCTATCGGAACGCAGGCCCTGGAAGTAATTGCGGCCAATCCATCACTGTTTACAGCTGAAATATTAACGGCGCAGACTAACGGTGAATTACTGGTAAAGCAGGCACTTCAGTTCAATCCGAATATTGTGGTGATTGGGGATGAGAAAAAATATCCTGCTGTAAAGGAGGCCCTGAAGCATACCACCGTTAAAGTATTTGCAGGAGAAAAAGCTATTGAAGAAGTAGCTTCTGTAGATTGTTATGATATGATGCTGGCAGCCATTGTAGGCTATGCCGGATTAAAACCAACCTTACGTGCCATTGAGATGGGCAAAGTGATTGCGCTGGCTAATAAAGAAACTTTGGTAGTGGCTGGTGATATCATCATGCGTAAAGCGATGGAAAAACGTATACCGGTGATACCGGTAGATAGTGAACACTCTGCCATTTTTCAATGTTTGGTAGGTGAGGGCAGGAATAAAATTGAAAAAATTATTCTAACAGCCAGTGGCGGTCCGTTTCTGGGTAAGAAACCCAATTTTCTGGTAAATGTAAAAAAGGATCATGCATTGCAACATCCCAACTGGAATATGGGTGCCAAAATAACCATAGATTCAGCTACACTCATGAATAAAGGATTGGAAATGATTGAAGCCAAATGGCTCTTTAACCTGTCCTGCGATCAGATACAGGTAATGGTACATTCTCAAAGCATCATTCATAGTATGGTACAGTTTGAGGATGGCAGCATTAAAGCACAGATGGGTTTGCCGGATATGAAGCTGCCTATACAATACGCCATGGCCTTCCCTAACAGGGTACCGAATGATTTTCCGAGGTATGATTTTAAAAAGCCGGGTACCCTTAGCTTTGAAGAGCCCGACATGAAAACTTTCCGCAACCTTGCCTTAGCCATGGAAGCTATGAGGCAGGGAGGAAATATGCCCTGTATACTGAATGCCGCCAATGAGATAGCTGTGTACGCATTCCTCAGAAACCGTATCGGATTCCTTGATATGACGGAGGTAGTTGAGCAGACCATGCAAAAAATTGCCTTTATTGAAAAACCTACTTTAGAAGAGTATTTTGAAACCGATGGTGAGGCACGTAACTTCGCAGCTTCTTTAATTAACATGTAATTCATCAATCAATAACAACCACCTTTAAAATAAAACCCCATTGGGTAACATCTGTATGAGTTTATTAGCAATCGACTGGATTAGTGTAGCCGTAAAAACAGGACAGTTCATTTTGTCTTTTTCCATATTGGTAGTTCTGCATGAACTGGGCCATTTTTTACCGGCCCGATGGTTTAAATGCCGGGTTGAGAAGTTTTATCTTTTCTTCAATCCATGGTTTAGTTTATGGAAGAAAAAAATAGGTGAAACAGAATATGGTATTGGCTGGGTGCCATTTGGCGGCTTTGTAAAAATAGCCGGCATGATAGATGAAAGCATGGATAAAGAGCAAATGAAATTGCCTGCAAAGGATTGGGAATTCAGATCGAAGCCGGCCTGGCAAAGACTGATCATCATGATTGGCGGGGTGATAGTAAATGTGTTATTGGCCATCGTTATTTTCATTGGCATTACCTGGGTATGGGGAGAAGAAAACCTGCCGGTAAAGAACCTGAAATATGGAATTTATACAGATTCCTTAGCCAGAAGCATGGGTCTCAAAGACGGCGATAATATTGTAGGGATAGATGGCAAACCGATTGAATATTTTGGTATGCTGGAATCTGAAATCGTTTTGAGCGAGGCAAAAAAATTAGTGGTACTTAGAGAGGGTCAAACCATTGAGCTACCCGTGCCGGAAGGCTTTATTAATAAAATTGTAAAGAATAAAAAATTCAGCGGGCTGGTGTATCCGCGATACCCGGCTATTGTTGATTCGGTATCGAAAACAGCCAATTTTACAAAAGACAGGTTACAGAAAGGTGATAAATTAATCGCCTTCAATAATAAGCCATTCGAATATTATCATGAGTTTGATAAACTCAAAAAAGGGTACAATAATTCGCTTGTTCAGATTACTGTTTTACGTGGAGTTGATACCGTTACAGTAAGTGTTATAGAAAACAGCAATGGCTCGATAGGCTTTTTTGCTGTTAGTCCTTTGGTATTATTCGGAACCGTTACTAAAAATTATTCATTCACCGAATCTATTCCCGTAGGGTTTAACCGCTGCTGGGAAACCCTGAACCGTTATGTGACCGGTATCAAGCAATTGTTTACCGGCAAAGTGGCGGCCAGTGATTCATTAGGAAGTGTCATCAGTATTGGTAATACATTCCCCGGTATATGGGATTGGGAAAGGTTCTGGACATTAACCGGCATCTTCTCCATTATCCTTGCTTTTATGAATATATTGCCCATTCCTGCCCTCGATGGCGGGCATGCCTTATTTACACTCTATGAAATGGTCACTGGCAGAAAACCAGGTGATAAGTTCATGGAATATGCTCAAATGGCAGGCATGATACTGTTGTTGGGATTAATGGCATACGCTTTGGGGTTAGATTTTTGGAGACTGTTTAAATAGTTAG
>CAYHTC010000107.1:0-4171 GCA_964359445.1 uncultured Sediminibacterium sp.
AGTTTTTCCAGTATATAGCTAAGATAGCTGCTCTCATTCCTTTTGCCACGAAAATGAACAGGCGTTAAATAGTGAGCATCGGTTTCAAGAACCAGGTAGCCGGCCCCGATTTTTTCAAGCGCTTCGGCTATTCCGGCGTTTTTATAAGTCACCACCCCCCCAATACCCAGGTAAAAGCCCATATCGGTAACCGATTTTGCCGCGGCTGCATTACCACTGAAACAATGAAAGATACCCCGCAAACCTTTATCAGCAAAGGGTTTTACGGCTCTAATGGTTTCGTCCATGGCATCGCGGGTATGGATAACAATGGGCAGGCCCCTATCCAGCGCCCATTGCATCTGCATAGAAAAAGCCTCATATTGTTCTTTTACAAAGGTTTTATCCCAATAAAAATCCAGTCCGGTCTCACCAATCGCCACAAAAGGTCTTTTAGCCAGCCATTCCTCCGCAATAGCCAGTTCTTCCCGGTAATTCGCTTTCACATAACAGGGATGCAGCCCCATCATAGCAATACAAACCCCCGGGTATTTTGTTTCAAGGGCCAGCATACCAGGGATAGCTTTACTATCAATAGACGGTAAATAAAAACGACTTACCCCCTGCTGCCGGGCTCTTTTGATTACTGTATCAATATCATCTTTGAATTCTTCGCCATAAAGGTGACAATGGGTGTCGATCATGATCATTTTGTAAAATTCCATTATTTGAGCTGAGGAAAAAAAGAAAAAAATAGATGGGAAAGGATGATTGGCAGAGCAGGGGGTGATCGTGAAAAGTGAGGAGTGAGAAGTGAGGAGTGAAAAAAAGTGCTGCTCACGTATCACAAAGCTTTAAACACAAACCCTTCATTCGAAAAATGCGCCAGCACTTTCGGCAACGCATACTGCATCCGCTCCCATGCTTTGGCGCTATCATGAAAAACAATAATAGAGCCGGGTTTAGTATGATACAATACATTAGCCAGGCAGGCTTCGCCACCCAGGTTAATATCAAAATCGGCACTCAAAACATCCCACATAATGGTCTTTATTCCCGGATGGGCAGCCTGCAGTTTTTTTTGTTGTGAACGTTTGATCTTTCCATAAGGAGGGCGGAAGAGATTGGATTTGATTAAAGCAGCAGCCTCCGCTACATCCTTTATATATTCCTCATCACTCACTTTCCATCCATTCACATGGTAATAGGTATGATTGCCCGTGCTATGCCCTTCTTTTAAAATACGATCGTAAATGGTCGGATATGCCGCTACATTTTTGCCTATACAAAAGAAAGTTGCTTTGGCATTGAATTGCTGTAACCGGTCCAATACATAGGGCGTGGCAGTTTCATGCGGACCATCATCAAAGGTTAGATACACCGTCTTGCCCGGCTCTTTGATGCGCCAGGTTAAAGAAAGATACAGCGACCGGAGCCACCAGGGGGTTGTCACCAAATACATAAAACGAAGATACCGGGATATTGGATACCGGATGGTCAGTATCTTTGTCCTATCATGAACAGGAAAGTACGCGTACGTTTTGCCCCCTCACCTACCGGGGGACTGCATTTGGGAGGGGTGAGAACGGTATTGTTTAATTATTTATTTGCCAAACAAAACGGTGGCGATTTTATTGTACGCATTGAAGATACCGACCAGGGCCGTTTTGTAGCGGGCGCCGAAGAATATATTTTTAATACCCTTAAATGGTGCGGACTGGAGCCTGATGAAAGTCCTATACACGGAGGCCCCTTTGCCCCCTACCGCCAGAGTGAACGCAAAGCCGGCTATCGCCGGTATGCGGAGCAACTGGTGAAAGATGGATACGCGTATTATGCATTTGATACGCCGGCAGAACTGGATGAGATGCGTATCCGGTACAAATCAGCGGAAAACCCTGCACCACAATACAATCAAACTATCCGCGAAAAAATGCGCAACTCACTCACGCTGGATGCAACAGCAGTTGCGAAATTATTGGCAGAAGCTGTTCCGCATGTGGTGCGCATTAAAATGCCCTTGAATGAAACAGTAAGTTTTACTGATATGATCCGTGGAGAAGTTTCTTTCAATACTTCCCAGGTAGATGATAAAGTTTTATTGAAAGCGGATGGTATGCCCACTTATCACTTAGCCGTGGTAGTGGATGATTATTTAATGAAGATCAGTCACGCTTTCCGCGGCGAAGAATGGTTACCCTCGGCGCCGGTACATCTATTATTATGGAAATATTTGGGATGGGAAGCTGATATGCCGCAGTGGGCACATCTACCCCTCATTTTAAAACCCGATGGCAACGGCAAACTAAGCAAACGCGATGGTGACAGGCTGGGCTTTCCGGTTTTTGCGATGGACTGGACTGATCCCAAAACAAATGAAACCACTACCGGCTTTAAAGAAAAAGGATTTTTACCGGAGGCATTCGTAAACCTGCTGGCCATGCTTGGCTGGAATGACGGCACCGACAGGGAAATTTTTTCACTACCCGATCTGATTGAAAAATTTTCGATGGACCGTGTACACAAAGGCGGAGCCAGGTTTGATTATGAAAAAGCGAAATGGTATAACCATGAATGGATTAGAAAGTTAGGAGTTAAAAGTTTGGAGTTTGGAGTCAGGAGTGAGTTTGAGAAAGCGGGGATACTGATTACAGATGATGTATTACTTGGCAAAGTGATTGGGTTAGTGAAAGACAGATGTACTTTGTTGCCTGATTTTGTGCAGCAGGGCGCTTTCTTTTTTCAATCGCCCGCTACTATTGATACGGATGCCGTAAAGCCTAAATGGGATACGCATAAAAATATGTTCTTCACAGAACTGATCAGGGCCTGTGAGCTTAGCGCTTTATGGGAAACACATGACCTGGAAAAAGTGTTCAAAGAATTAGCCGCCGCCAACCAACTAAAACCCGGCGACCTGATGCTACCCTTCCGCATTATGCTGGTAGGTGGAAAATTCGGCCCCGGAGTATTTGATATAGCAGCGATAATTGGTAAAGAAGAAACGATAAAGAGAATTCGGCATACGTTGCAACTTTTGCAGTCGTGAGGCGTTATAATTAATAATTAATTACCAATAAATCACCCTTGTCTTTCCATCATTGCCATCACTTTTAACCAGTCTGATTCATACAAATTTTGCAGATGCATTTTATCAGCTTCTTCTATCTGTATAAGATGATTTGTGTTTAGTGTTACATGTTCGGGAGTGCGGATTCCGGGGATAACTGTAGAGATTTCGGGGTAACTTAGGATATAACTGAGGGCCAGGCCTGCTGCAGTAGTTTGGTATTTATCGCAAAGCGGCCATACTTCTTTTTTCAGTATTTGTAATACAGCTTCCGTTATAGGCGGCACCACACGATAACTTCTGTGATCATCTGATGAGAATACGGTATCCGGTGTGATCTTACCCGATAATAAACCAAACTGCAAAGGCATCCTGGCAATTACACCATAGCCTTTTTGCGCCGCCGCCGTTATAATGGGTAATGCTTTTTGATTGATGAGATTAAAGACCAGTTGGAAGCCGTTTCCGAAATTATTTTTCAGAAAAAAATCCGCTTCCGGAAACGGATTAAACGTAATCAGCGATATACCCCAATACCTGATCTTACCCTGCTGTTGCAATAACTGCATGGCTTCGATACATTCCCCGTTTTCGAGATGCTGCATACGGGCCACATGGAGATGATGAAAATCGATATGACCGCGTTTTAATCTTTGTAAACTCAATTCGCAGGCCTTAATAATATGGTCCTTTGTGTAATCAATGGCAATCTTACCATCGGGGCCGATTTTTTGTCCCACTTTAGAAGCAATCAGCGCTTCTTTATTGTTGCCTATTGTATTACCCAACAGCAATTCGGAGTGTCCTAAACCATAAAAATCCGCCGTATCAAAAAAATTAATACCGGCATCCAAAGCGGTATGGATGGCTGCTGTAGAAACGCTGTCATCTGAGGGTCCCCATCCAATTTCTATACCCCCTACACTGGCGGTGCCACCAATGGCCCATGTTCCAAAACCTATCTCACTTACCAAAAGATCTGTATTACCGAATTTTCTGTATTGCATAGTCATTCTTTCCTTTGTGGTTAATACCGTAAACCTAAGCACATTTGAACTAAATTTACAGTATTGTTAGTTGTTTAATTTTTTATGTATGAACAAAGCCATAATTAAAAGTCTA
>CAYHTC010000107.1:4271-7914 GCA_964359445.1 uncultured Sediminibacterium sp.
ATGATGATTCGGCGAATTCCATGTGGCAAAAAATAATAAAAATAATCACATGAAAAGACCTGTTCGCGTATTAGTTGCCAAGGTAGGACTGGATGGCCATGACCGTGGCGCCAGGATAATTGCTACTGCTTTGCGGGATGCAGGTATGGAAGTTATTTATACCGGCCTGCGGCAAACGCCGGATATGGTGGTGAATGCAGCGCTGCAGGAAGATGTGGATGCCATTGGCATCAGCATTCTGAGTGGGGCACACATGACCGTATTTCCGAAAGTGATGGCATTGATGAAAGAAAAAGGAATGACTGATGTATTAGTTACCGGTGGCGGTATTATACCGGAAGATGATATGAAAACATTGAATGATTTAGGTGTGGGGAAACTCTTTGCACCGGGAGCGGCAACGTCAGATATCGCAGCGTATATAAAAGATTGGGTTATGGATAATCGAGACTTTTGATGGCACGGGGAGGATAGCACGCCATCTTCGCACGCCATCTTCCTAAAAATATCAGACATCATTAAATACTGCTTATACCTTTGCATTAAAACCGCTCCGCCATGTACAACACACTATTAACTTCTCTCGAAGAAAACATATTCACCATCACCATCAATCGTCCCGATAAACTGAATGCCCTGAATAAGGAGGTATTTACAGATCTGAATAAAATATTGGATGAAGTATATACGGATCCTGCCATCAGATCAGTCATCATTACCGGTTCCGGCCCCAGGGCTTTTGTGGCAGGCGCCGATATCAGTGAATTCAGCGGTCTTACCAAAGAACAGAGCAAGGCTTTGGCCAAAGCCGGACAGGATACTTTCTTCCGGATAGAAAATTCCCCCAAACCGGTAGTAGCCTGTGTGAATGGTTTTGCGCTGGGTGGTGGCTGTGAATTAGCGATGAGTTGTCATTTCAGGATAGCTTCAGACAATGCGAAATTTGGCCAGCCCGAAGTAAACCTCGGTCTAATACCGGGCTATGGCGGTACACAAAGACTGGTACAGTTGATTGGCAAAGGCCGGGCACTGGAATTATTAATGAGTGGCAGTTTACTCGATGCGAATACTGCTTTACAATATGGCCTGGTAAATTATGTAGTACTACAGGAAGAACTCTTACAAAAAGCTAAGTCCATTTTAGCAGTCATCAATACAAAAGCCCCGATAGCCGTTGGTAAATGCATCTCCTCAGCCAATGCCGTATTCGATAAATCCAAAAACGGATATGAAGTGGAAATAACGGCTTTTGGTGATTGCTTTGATACCCCCGACAGGGTTGAAGGTACTACTGCCTTTCTTGAAAAAAGAAAACCGAACTTTAGCGGCGGGGGGAAATCTTGAGTCATTTCCCCTTCCCCCTTACCTTTGCTTAAAATCAACATCATGGACTACCGTATTGAAAAAGACACTATGGGCGAAGTGCCCGTACCTGCCCATGTTTATTGGGGAGCACAAACTCAACGCAGCATCGACAATTTTAAGATAGCGCAGGATATCAATAAGATGCCAAAAGAGATCATCAAAGCCTTTGCCTACCTGAAAAAAGCGGCGGCCCTCACTAACCTGGATGCGGGTGTGTTACCACAGGAAAAAGCGGTATTGATAGGGCAGGTATGCGATGAGATACTGGAAGGAAAATTAGACGGGCAGTTTCCCCTGGTAGTATGGCAAACAGGCAGCGGTACCCAAAGCAATATGAATGTGAATGAAGTAGTGGCATACCGGGGTCATGTAATGAAAGGAGGTGCGCTTACTGATAAGGATAAGTTTTTGCATCCGAATGATGATGTGAATAAATCACAATCATCCAATGACACTTTTCCAACTGCCATGCATATTGCAGCCTATAAAATTTTATTGGAAACCACCATCCCCGGTATTCAGAAATTAAGAGACACACTGGCACAGAAGAGCAGGGATTTTATGCATGTGGTAAAGATTGGCCGTACCCATTTTATGGATGCAACACCGCTGACTTTAGGACAGGAAATAAGCGGTTATGTTTCGCAATTAAATCATGGATTGAAGGCTATCAATAATACACTGGCCCACCTGAGTGAACTGGCATTGGGCGGAACAGCGGTGGGTACCGGCATTAATACGCCTAAAGGATATGATGTGAATGTGGCCAGGCATATTGCCGGCTTAACAGGATTACCTTTTATAACCGCGGAAAATAAATTTGAAGCCTTAGCGGCGCATGATGCGATTGTGGAAGCGCATGGCGCCTTAAAAACAGTAGCAGTGAGTTTGATGAAGATCGCGAATGATGTGCGCATGTTATCATCCGGACCCAGGAGTGGTATTGGTGAATTATTTATTCCGGATAATGAACCCGGCTCTTCTATCATGCCCGGAAAAGTAAACCCCACACAATGCGAAGCCCTTACCATGATTGCCGCACAGGTAATGGGGAATGATGTGGCCATCAATATTGGTGGCGCCACCGGTCATTTTGAGCTGAATGTTTTTAAACCCGTAATGATCTATAATTTTTTACACAGCGCCCGCTTAATTGGTGATGGCTGTGTGAGCTTTAATGATAAATGCGCGGTAGGACTGGCTCCTATCGAGGCTAATATTAAAAAACATGTTGACAACAGCCTAATGCTTGTAACCGCTTTAAACACCAAAATCGGTTATTACAAAGCCGCGGAAATAGCCCAGACCGCGCACAAGGAAGGAACCACCTTAAAAGAAATGGCCGTAAAACTTGGCTACGTTACGCCGGAAGAATTTGATGCATGGGTTATTCCGGGGGAAATGGTGGGGATTATTAATTAATAATTATTAATTACAATTTGATCCCTACTGAAACATAGACACTTCTCGCATCCGCCGGCATAAGGCCCGGACCGGGAAAACCACCTGCACGCCTGGTAAAATATCGTGTATCGGTAAGATTATTGATACCGGCTTTGAACTGGTAAGGATGCATCCGATACGTTACCGCGAAATCAAGCACTGTATAAGCCGGTATCAGGCCCGTAGTAGCCGCTGCATTGGGTTTCTCCGTATTCGCTGCATCGGCATATGTGCTGCTTACATAACTTACCTGTGCGGTAACCGTGAGTCTTTTCCTGAAATAATTGATTCCGGAACGGAGAATATGCTCAGGGGCATTCTCTACTTTTTTGTTTTGTAAATTTGTTTCAACCAGCGTATTACCGGCGCCCTTTGTAATTAATTTCAGGTTTGCATACCGGGCATGGGTATAACTGTAAGAAGCAAAAACACTGACTTCACCTGCCTGTTTCCGGAGCAGTTTGGCCCGCATAAAATTAAATTCAACCAGCCCTTCAAAACCCTTACTGATACTCGTTCCCACATTGGTTCTGAAATTATAGGTACTGAGATCTGTGCGTTGCTGGGTAATAATGCCTATCCGGTTAGCATAATTCAGGTAATAGACACCAAAATCAAAAATAAGAAATTGCTCTATTTTACCACGGTATCCGAAATCAATATTCAAGCCGGTTCCGTCTTTCAGGTTGGGATCAACAACCTCTGTAGTTGGATTGGCGGTAAGCTCCCCAAACTGAATAGGACGGTATGATTCGGTATAATTGGCATACAATTCCGTATTACCTAAATGATATTCTGAACCCATCCCAAAAAGCAGAAAATTACGGCTTCGGTT
>CAYHTC010000108.1:0-5729 GCA_964359445.1 uncultured Sediminibacterium sp.
CGACAGATCATTTTTATCGAGATAACTGATAAGACTGTCCTGGGCCCTGATATCTAATTCCAGTTTTTCATTGAGGGGAAGATTGGCATAGATGGTGATGGGGGCGCCCTTTGCGGCGGTTATCTCAACCCAATTGGCTTTTCGTATCATCTTCCAGTTGGCATTGCTGAACCTGTTTATGAAAGCGCTGAAATATCCTGCCGCGTCTTTATCACCATAAGAAAACTGCTGTATAATGATACGCCCTGATGAATTCTGCAAAGATTTTTTAGGCATTACATACACCGGTGCGATACCGAACTTTGCAGAAAGGTCAATTTTATTTGCCGGATCCATAGACAGGAAAATAGTATTCAGCAGATCATAAATCACTTCCCCTTTTTTATTTTTTTTGAGTACACTTTCTTTCCTGTTTGCCTGCACCTGGCTAAGTATCAGTTTACGGATATCCTTATTGTAGATACTGGCATAAGAATCGGCAACGTCTACCGCATCTTCCAGTGTTTGGGTTGTCTCTAATCCATTCACAAAGCTCTGCATCAGGTTTACCGCGGCTGAACTTTCCATGCGGCCGAGAAAATTATCCAATGTGTTATACGCCGCGCACAATTTGATAAATTTTTTGTAATAATCATAATGCATGAGCGCTAATAAACTATCCGATCGCGGAACTCGCATTTTCCGGAATATCCGCGGGTACACCCCGTTTACAAAGCTGGAAGTGTATATCTCTTCTTCACCCATTACTGCCAGGTAATACAGGTCTTCCGGGTCCAGCTCTTCCAGTTTTTTGAAACGGACATTCTCATTCCGTTCATCATGCAGCGCATTGATCTCATTGATAAATAATTCTATGCCTTTTGTTTTGAGTTTATTGGTTAAGGCTATTACACCCATCGGTGTATCACCCTGCTGCATTCTTTGCGCATAGCCGATCCTTGTTCGCACCAGCAGCTTATAATAACCAGCCGATGAATCATTCGAAACAAGGGGCGTTATAGAATCGAGGGAAATTTTTTTGTGATAGAGATTATCCAAAAAAGGGAAATACATCCTGCCGGTTTGTGTAAGTGCCAGCCGCCCGATAATCTTTACCAAAGGATGGGTCGCCGATTGTATTTTTCTACCCAAAGCATTGGGCACCGCCGCATAGGCATATAATTCTTCCTGGTTTTGAAAGGCCGCTTTTATAATCAGACTGTCGGCATAGCGGTTATTGGGATAACGGGTCAGGATTTTCAGAATATTTTCGGGGTTTTGCTGACAGGCCTTTAGAACCAGGATATCTCTTCCGGCAGCAATGCCGGTATTGTTTTTTAAGGCAAAATTATCCATCAGGATATTACCTACCTCCGGTTCATTACCGGCAATAACAGGCAGCATTGATTGGTTGGCCAGCTCTGCCCGCATTGCATCTTCATAAGCTTTAACCAGGGCCGGTAACAAGGTGGCCGCAATCGACTTTAGTCTGTATGCAGCTATAAAACCGGTAAGCATTTCATTTACCCCCCTGAGCCAGGTAAATTTTGCATTATCGTTTAAGCCGGAATTCAATTCAATAGCGGCCCGCAAATTAGTAATGTGGATTCGCAGGGTGCGGTTAATGGCGCTATCCAGCAGCGGTTGATGGGTAATGGAAAATACACTGTCCGATGGATGATCCAGTTTTGCAATCAGGCCCATAGACCGGATAATCTGGTCATGGTGATAAGCCCTCGCATCGGGAATCGGCGGCATGACCACTTCTTCCTGAGAAAAAGCGGAAATAGCCCAAAAAACAGCCAAAATAGTTGTACAGATCTTCATCATTTGCATATCCCGGACAAAAATACTGTCATTTATGGCAAGACAACCATTTCCGTTATTTTGCAGTTAACAATAACATAATAAGGGTAAAAACCTTAATTGCGGTTCTTTAAAATTAATTTTGTGTAAACTTAAGGTTAACATGGAAGGAACGCCAAAGAAGATATTGATTGCCGATGACGAACCGGATATATTAGAAATTGTAAGCTATAACCTTAGCAAAGAAGGTTACGAAATATATACCGCCAAAGATGGTAATGAAGCCATTGAAAGGGCAAAACAACTGCACCCCGACCTGATTATTTTAGACATCATGATGCCGAAAAAGACCGGGGTAGAGGTATGTCAGATACTCCGTTCGCAACCTATTTTTCAGGAAACATTGATTATTTTTCTCACCGCTTTAAGTGATGAATCATCCCAGATAAAAGGATTGGAATCAGGCGCCGATGATTATGTGAATAAACCCATCAGTCCCAAAGTCCTGGTAAGCCGGGTTAATGCGCTGTTCAGGAGAACCAATAACCAAAAAGAAAATGGCAAGAGTATCCAGTTAGGCAATATCACCATTGATCCGGTTAAGTTCCTGGTAATCATTGATAACAAGGATGTGATTCTTGCCAAAAAAGAATTCGAACTCTTGTACCTGCTGGCTTCCCGCCCGGGCCGTGTTTTTTTACGAAACGAAATCCTGTCGCAGGTTTGGGGTAATGATGTGATTGTAGGTGACCGGACCATTGATGTTCATATCCGAAAAGTAAGACAGAAACTGGGGATTGATTGCATTACCACCGTAAAAGGTGTGGGATACAAATTTGAAGTATAATTTTTTTGCCCCTGGCCCCTGGCAGAAAGTTCATAGTAAAAACTAACTTGCATACAACCATGGTCAATATGCTATGGACAATGGGTCCTGTATGTTTAAAACCAAAAACCTTTCTCCCCAGCAATTATCAGCTTTTACGGCGCTGGTATTATCTGTACCCATCGCGTTGGGTAGTTGGTTATTACGCCCCAACTGGATTATAGCGCTGGTTTCATTGGTAGTTACCTTTATCGGGAGCTATTTACTCATCCGCTTTGTACTCGAGTCGTTTATCTACCGCAAAATCAAACTCATTTATAAGTTTATCTATCAAACCAAAGCAACCAAGCGTGAAGAAACCTATTACAAGTACATTCTTCCGCAAAAAGGAATTGATGAGGTAAGAGAAGATGTGGAACAATGGGCCGAGCAGCGTAGTGCCGAGATTGAATTGCTTAAGACCAACGAAGCGTACCGCAAAGAATTTTTACAGAACCTGGCACATGAATTCAAAACACCCATTTTCGCGATACAGGGATATGTAGACACTTTATTAAACGGCGCTATTGACAACCCGGAAGTGAGGGTCCGTTTTTTAGAAAACGCGGCTAAAAATGTTGACCGGATGGTAAACCTGGTTGAGGATCTTGATGAGATATCCAAACTGGAAAGCGGGCAACAACCACTGTACAAAGAGTATTTCGTGATCCAGGATATGATCAGGGAAACCTATGAAACACTTTCCATCAAAACATCTTCCCGAAATATTAAATGCAGCATCAAAAAAGGCTGCGAATCACCCATTACCGTATTTGCAGACAAGGAAAAGATAAGACAAGTGATTATAAACCTCCTGTCAAACGCGGTAAAGTACGGCCGGAATGATGGCAGCATAGTAGCCAGTATTTATAAAACGGATGGCCAACATGTATTGATAGAACTGAGTGATGATGGCATTGGCATTTCAGAAGAGCATCTACCACGCATATTTGAACGTTTTTACCGCACTGACCGTGGCAGAAGCCGTGATGTTGGCGGTACCGGTCTGGGACTGGCTATCTGCAAGCATATCATTGAGGCACATGGCCAGACTATGCATGTAAGAAGTAAGCTGGATGTAGGTACTACCATTGGATTTACTTTAGATACCAGAAAAGAGTAAAAGACGCGGGGCCGGAAAGAAAGTATACGAAAAAAACCGGAATAAGCAATGTTACCTAATTATTAATTATTACTCCTTCAGTCACTATCTCTTTCTTAGTGCTATTTTTGCCAAAAGTACCTCTATATGGGAATTAATAATTTCGGGCGTTTTTTCATGCCAAAAAACAAAGTCTTTTATGAGCTTTTTGAAGATGTAGCTGAAAAAGTACACGAAATGGGTATCAAATTAAAAGAAATGGTTAGCGAAGCCGACCCTGATAAAAGAGCCGGCATACTTGCCCAGATTGAAGATCTTGAGCATAAGAATGATGATAATACACATCGCATTTTTACCGAATTAGGCAGAAACTTCATCACACCTTTTGACAGGGAGGACATACACTACCTGGCAACTGCGCTCGATGATATCTGCGATTATATATATGCCTGTTCAAAAAAGATAAACTTTTACAGTGTGAATCCGAATGATACCGGTATCCAGAAAATGGCCGACCTGATCTTACAGGGTTCTATTGAAATTAAAAAAGCGGTTTTTGGATTAAGGGATATGAAGAACCTTCGTGAAATGACTGAGGCCATGGTAAAAGTGAACAGCATCGAAAACCAGGCCGATGATGTGTTTGACATGAGTATTGAAATGCTTTTTCAGCAGGAAAATGACTTTAAAGAAGTAATCAAGAAAAGAGAGATCTACCAGGTGATGGAGATTGTTACCGATAAATGTGAAGATGCAGCGAATGTGATCGAGTCCATCATCATCAAATACGCATAACAATTCAATTAAAAATTAGTAATTAGTAATTAATAATTAGGATAAACAACAGGCCTGATTAATAATAACCATTGCAATTATTAATTATTAATTACTAATTATTAATTACTTATGTTCACATTGCTCATCGTCATTATAGTTCTCGCTTTCATTTTCGATTTTATCAATGGTTTTCATGATGCTGCCAACTCCATTGCTACCATTGTTTCTACCAAAGTGCTTACACCCTTCCAGGCAGTACTTTGGGCCGCTTTTTTCAACTTCGCGGCCTTTTTTATTTCTAAATATATTTTTAAGGAATTCGGTATTGGCAATACAGTAGCCAAATGGGTACATGGAGAATTTATTACACTTGAAGTGATACTCGCGGGAATTATTGCGGCCATTGTATGGAACCTGGTTACCTGGTGGTTTGGTATTCCATCCAGTTCATCACATACATTGATGGGGGGATTTGTAGGGGCGGCGCTCGCACATGCCGGCGGCTTCAGTGGGGCTGGCGTAGATGTGATTAATTATGCAAAAGTAGTGCCCACATTCCTTTTCATTTTTTTTGCACCACTGATAGGGATGGTCATTGCTTTTATCATTACCATCCTGATCGCGCACCTCTGCAAACGATCGAATCCCTATAAAGCAGAAAACTGGTTTAAACGGCTTCAGTTGTTATCCTCGGCTGCCTTCAGTTTAGGACATGGCGGTAATGATGCGCAGAAAGTGATGGGTATTATTGGCGCCGCTATGATATTTTATGAAGGAACGCAGGGAAACCAAATGGATTTCAATCAATTTGTAACACAATACAGTTGGGTTCCTTTTACAAGCTTCCTGGCCATGGGCCTGGGAACCATGAGCGGTGGATGGAAAATTGTAAAAACCATGGGAACCCGCATCACCAAAGTAACCCCCCTGGAAGGTGTTGCCGCAGAAACCGCCGGCGCCATCACTTTATTTCTGACTGAACATTTTAAGATACCCGTATCTACCACACATACCATTACCGGCGCTATCATAGGCGTAGGCGCCACTAAAAGGCTGAGCGCCGTTAGATGGGGCGTAACCGTTAACCTTTTATGGGCATGGATAATGACCATCCCTGTTTCAGCCGTCCTGGCGGCAATTATGTATTATCTGCTGAAACTGTTTATCTGAATGGCTCAACAGGGATTATTTTTTATACTA
>CAYHTC010000108.1:5739-7912 GCA_964359445.1 uncultured Sediminibacterium sp.
TTATACTACATATCAACATATCTTGCAGAAAATAATCATTGTATGGCTAAGATCCTCGTAACAGGTGGAACCGGTTTTATTGGCTCGCACACTATTGTGGATCTTGTAGAAAATGGCTTCAGTGTAGTGTCGATTGATAACAATGCAAGATCTTCTTCCTATGCTGTGGCCGGTATTGAACAGATTACCGGTAAAAAAGTAAAGAACTATAAAGTTGACCTGAAAAATTTTGATGAAACCCGCGCGGTGTTCCAGGAAAACCCGGATATCACAGGTGTAATTCATTTTGCCGCTTATAAAGCGGTAAATGAATCAGTAGCAGAACCGGTACTATACTATGAGAACAATATTTTCGGACTCATCAACCTGCTCAAATGCGTACAGGAATTTGAGGTGGCGGATTTTGTTTTCTCTTCTTCCTGTACTGTTTACGGCAATCCGGATACGATACCGGTTACAGAATCATCCCCTATCAAAAAAGCCGAATCGCCCTATGGGGCCACCAAACAAATGGGTGAACAGATACTGCAGGATTTTACAAAAGCCATAGAAAATACATCCGTTATTTTACTTAGATATTTTAATCCGGTTGGTGCGCATCCCTCTGCTATCATCGGAGAATCACCGGTAGGTAACCCACAAAACCTGGTGCCGGCTATCACACAAACCGCTATTGGCAAACTGCCGAAAATGATGGTATTTGGCACTGATTATCCAACCAGGGATGGCAGTTGTGTGAGAGATTATATTCATGTGTGCGATATCGCACATGCACATACCCTTGCCATTCAATACCTGGCCGATAAAAAGAATAAAACACGCTGTGATATTTTCAACCTGGGTACGGGTGATGGGGTAACTGTTTTAGAAGCCATCCATACTTTCGAAGAAGTAAGTGGTGTAAAACTGAATTATGAACTTGGCCCGCGCCGCGCAGGTGATGTGGTGGCCATCTATGCCAATAATAACCTGGCTGTAAAAGAATTAGGCTGGAAAATAAAATACGGTCTCACAGACATGATGAAGACTGCCTGGGCCTGGGAATTAAAAATTAAAGAAGCGGAAGAAAAAGTAAAAAGTAATTAAGATTGATTCGCCATTTTTGCCGCATTCTCAGCCAACTGCAGTGATTCAATGAACTCATCTATATCTCCATTAATTACGGCATCCAGGTTATAAGAAGTAAGTCCGATACGATGATCGGTTACTCTTCCCTGTGGCCAGTTATAGGTTCTGATCTTGGCGCTCCTGTCGCCGGTACTCACCAATGTTTTTCGTTGGCGCGATATTTCTTCTTCCTGTTTTCTTACCTGTTCTTCGTATAATTTAGTACGCAGCATGGTCATCGCTTTTTCTCGGTTACCCAACTGAGAGCGTTCTGTCTGGCATACCACCACTACCCCTGTGGGAATATGGGTAAGGAAGACTTTGGTTTCTACCTTGTTCACATTTTGTCCGCCCGCGCCACCACTCCTGGCGGTTTCCATTTTAACGTCACTATCTTTTAATTCAAAATCCACTTCTTCCGCTTCCGGCATAACGGCTACGGTAGCAGCAGAGGTATGAACCCTGCCCTGCGTTTCAGTATCGGGAACCCTTTGTACGCGGTGAACGCCGCTTTCAAATTTCAGGGTACCATATACATCCTCGCCGGTTACTTCAACCAGTACTTCCTTATAACCACCTACGGTTCCCGCACTTTCACTTACAATGGCTGTTTTCCATCCTTTGCGTGAGCAATAGCGTAAATACATGCCCAGCAGATCACCTGCAAATAAACTGGCTTCATCACCGCCGGTACCGGCGCGTATCTCAAGAATGGCATTCTTATCATCCTGCGGATCTTTCGGTATTAATAGTTTGGTCAGTTCTTTCTCAAGCGCCTCTTTCTTAATCTCCAGTTCGGGAAGTTCCATTTTGGCCAGATCACGCATTTCTTCATCATTGCCATTCAGGGCTTCTTTGGCAAATTGAAAATCGGCCAGTACTTTTCTGTAAGCCTCATAAGGCTGTACGATCTTTTCCAGGGAACGGTACTCCTTGCTATAGGCGCCAAACTCTCTTTGGTTATTAATGATCTCGGGATTGGTCAGGGCAGTACCCACCTGTTCAAACCGGGCTTTTATTGCATCCAGCTTATTCAGCATACCTTTAAAATTTCAGGGGGCAAAAG
>CAYHTC010000109.1:0-6238 GCA_964359445.1 uncultured Sediminibacterium sp.
AGCGCCAATGATACAGTAAGAATTGGTTTAATCGGCTCAGGTATTATTGGTCATTATGATACAGAAACCGCCCTGAAAGTTTCGGGTGTGGAACTGGTGGCCGTATGTGATCTTTACCAGGGCAGGCTTGACAGGGCCCGGGAAAAATGGGGTAAAGAACTATTGGTTACCCGCAACTATAAAGAAGTACTGGCCCGTAAGGATATTGATGCGGTATTGGTTTGCACCGGCGATCACTGGCATGACCATATTACCATCGATGCCCTGAAAGCCGGCAAACACGTGTATTGTGAGAAACCGATGGTACACCATGTTGAAGAAGGACTGGCCGTTATTGCCGCACAAAAAGCCAGTGGAAAAGTATTACAGGTTGGAAGCCAGACAGCAAGCTCTGTACTCTTTCTTGAAGCTCAGAAATATTATAAACAGGGAATCATTGGTGAACTTGCTTACGCGGAAGCGTATGTTGACAGGAACTCAGCCAATGGCGCCTGGCAATACACCATTCCTTCCGATGCCAGTACCAAAACGATTGACTGGGATATGTTCCTGGGAGACGCGCCCAAAGTTGCGTTTGATCCCGTTCGTTTTTTTCGCTGGAGAAATTACAAAGCCTATGGAACAGGTGTTGCGGGTGACCTGTTTGTACACAATGTTACCGGGTTACATACCGTAACAGGATCCAAAGGACCGGATACCATTTTCGCTACCGGCTCTTTGAATTACTGGAAGGATGGTCGTGATGCCTATGACCTGGTTACAGGACTCATGCGCTACCCGAAAACTCCTGAGCACAATGCTTTCCAGTTTTATACCCGTGTAAACCTGGCTGATGGGGCCGGAGGTGGCGGCAGCACCCGTTTAATAGGAACGGAGGGGGTGATTGAAATACGATCAAACAGTATTAAAATAAAATATTTTAAAAGACCAGTGGCGCCGGGCATTGGCGGGTATGATTCTATGGAGAGTTTTCCGAAAGCCATGCAGGAGTCTTTACTGGCCGACTATAATAACAGGTACAGCGCTGATGATCGTAAAATGAAAAACAGTGAAGAGATTATATTTGATGCCCCCAAAGACTATGACAGCAGGCTGGACCACATGATCAATTTCTTTGAATCGGTACGAACCGGTAAAGCTACCCTGGAGGATGCCTCTTTCGGTTTACGGGCTGCAGGTCCTGCCATTCTTTGTAATAACAGCGCCGAACTGGATCAGGCTATTCGTTGGGACGCAAATAAAATGATAATGTTAAAAAATAAATAGAACCCTGTTTATAAACCCTTTGGTATTAAACCGGATAATTTGGTTATTAATAAAAAAAAATAAATTATGTTTTATACTCCGTTTAGCAAGTTATTCCGGGTACTCAAAAAAATAGTTACTTTAAGCGGCATTTATAGTGCTTTGCTGCTGATTTGTTTGAATGCCTATTCGCAGCAGCAGCAGCCATTGGGCATTTTTGATGGGCAAAGCAATGTAGGAAACGCTATCCGGCCGGGATCAGCTACGTATCTTTCTTCAGAACAGCAATATATACTTACAGGCGCCGGTTACAATATATGGTTCGATAAAGATGAGTTCCACTATGCCTGGAAACGGATGACGGGAGATTTTATTTTATATGCACGTGCAGAATTCGCCGGATCCGATGGAGTTGATCCTCACCGGAAATTAGGCTGGATGATACGGAAAAACCTTGATGCCAATTCCCCGCATATTTCTGCTGCAGTGCATGGCAACGGGTTATCTACCCTGCAATACAGGAAAACAACCGCCGCACAAACAGAAGAAAAAAGATCAGGTCTGAATAAAGCCAATATCATTCAATTAGAAAGAAAAGGAAATGTTTATACCATGCGTATTGCCAAATATGGTGAACCGTTTGTAACTGAGCAGGTGGCTGATATTGATATGGGCAGTGAAGTGTATGCAGGCATATTTGTGGGCTCTCATAATGCGGATGTATCCGAAACAGCCTTGTTTTCCGATCTGCGCATTTCTATTCCTTATCCCGGTATCGCGGACCAGCGTACTCCCATGGTTTTGGGCAGTAACCTGGAACTCCTGGATGTGGCATCAGGAAAGAGAGAAATCGTTTATACCCAATCCAATTCCATACAGGCGCCTAACTGGCTGCAGGATGGGAAAACCCTTTTGTATAATGATAGTAAAGGTTTGATCTACACTTTTTCGCTCGATACGCGCAAAGCTACTTTATTGAATACAGGTACTGTTATTAATAATAATAACGATCATGTACTTTCTTTCGATAGTAAAATGCTGGGATTGAGTTCTTCTGTGAAAGAACTGGGCGGGTCTATTATTTATACGGTTCCCATTGAGGGGGGAATACCCAAACAAATTACCCCTAAGGGCCCTTCTTACCTTCATGGATGGTCGCCCGATAATAAGGACCTTGTTTACTGTGCCGAAAGAAATGGTAATTATGATGTGTACAAAATTCCCGCTGCAGGTGGAAATGAAATTCGGTTAACAGATGCGCAGGGACTTGATGATGGCCCCGAATACACACCTGACGGAAAATATATTTATTTCAATTCGGTTCGATCCGGTCTGATGCAGGTTTGGCGTATGAAGCCCGATGGAACCCAGCAGGAACAGGTAACCAACGATGCATTCAATAACTGGTTTCCCCATATTTCACCAGATGGAAAATGGATGGTTTATCTGTCTTTTTTACAGGAAGAAGTGGAGCCGGGTATTCATCCGCCGTATCAGCATGTGTATATCAGGTTACAGTCTGTTAATGGAGGTGCTTCAAAAGTGCTGGCCTATGTGTATGGGGGGCAGGGGTCCATCAATACGCCTTCCTGGTCGCCGGACAGTAAACGAATCGCTTTTATCAGTAATTCGGATATGCGCAAATAAAATATAAAACAAACAACATGGATGATCAGTGAATAGGTAAACAGGGTAAAAGGATTTTTGTATCAGTAAATTATTTCGAATGTTTTCAGTATGTAAAAAAGTATTCCTGCCGGGTTTTAATTTATTGCTTGCATTGGGTGTTAATGCCCAACATAAACAATCAATCAGTGTTTGGCTTACTGATCCGGCTAAATCGGTTTATTTTCAGCAACAGCCTGAACAGCGCTTTACGGCTAAGCGGGATACTGCCGGCAAGTTTTACATTCTGATTAATGAGGCTAAGCAATATCAAACCATTGATGGTTTTGGATTTTCCTTAACCGGTGGCAGTGCGCAGCATCTGATGAAGATGAATAAAGAAAGCAGGCATGTATTACTAACTGAATTGTTTGGCACGGAAAAAAATAATATCGGAACCAGTTATCTGCGAATAAGTATTGGCGCTTCTGATCTTAGTGATCATGTTTTTTCTTATGATGATTTGCCGGAAGGACAAACCGATACAGGGCTCATTCATTTTAACCTTGGTCCTGATAAAAAGGATGTGATACCAATATTAAAAGAGATACTGGCAGTTAATCCAAAAATAAAAATAATGGGTTCTCCCTGGTCGCCACCGGTATGGATGAAAAATAATAAGGACTTTCGCGGCGGTAATCTGTTACCTGAATATTACCCTGTATATGCCCGCTATTTTGTAAAGTATATTCTGGAGATGCGAAAAAATGGTATCCGGATTGATGCGGTAACCGTGCAGAATGAACCCCTGCATCCCGGTAATAATCCAAGTTTGCAAATGCTGGCGCCGGCACAGGGATATTTTGTGAAAAATCATTTGGGTCCTGCTTTCAAAAGGGCAAAGGTTGATACTAAAATTATCATTTATGACCATAATGCAGACAGGCCCGATTATCCCATTTCGATATTAAATGATCCTGAAGCAAAAAAATATATTGATGGATCTGCTTTTCATTTGTATGGAGGTAAAATTGAGACGCTGTCTGAAGTGCATGCGGCGCATCCCGACAGGAACCTGTATTTTACCGAGCAATGGATAGGCGCCCCTGGTAGTTTCGCGGGGGATATACCCTGGCACGTTGAAAACCTGGTTATCGGCGCCACGCGTAACTGGTGCAAAACAGTGTTGGAATGGAACCTGGCATCCGATCCGGAATATAAACCATATACTGACCGTGGTGGTTGTACCAGTTGCCTGGGTGCCATCACTATCGATAAAAATAAAGTAATCCGTAACCCTGCTTACTATATTATAGCACATGCTTCCAAATGGGTTCGGCCGGGTTCCGTTCGGATAGAATCAAATTTGCCGGCAGGGCTTCCCAATGCAGCGTTTCGCAGGCCTGATGGAAAAATGGTTTTAATTGTGTTGAACAGGACTGATTCAGCAAGGAGTTTTGACATTCAGTACAAAAAGATAACAGCGGGTATGGTGCTGGCTGCAGGAGCAGTGGCTACCTATATTTGGTAACTATTTTTTTAGGAATAAGATTGACAAACCTAATGATAGCTTAATTTAACGGACCATGGATGTACAGGAACTCTTCTCACTAAAAGATAAAGTAATAGTAGTTACCGGCGGTACAGGCGTTTTGGGTGGCGCATTTGTAAAGGGCATTGCCAATGCCGGCGGTATACCTGTTATTCTCGGAAGAAATGCAACAGTAGCAGAACAAAGGGCCAAAGAGATTATTAATAATGGTGGTAAAGCAATGGCTGTTGTTGCGAACGTGCTGGACGAAACAGAACTGGTAAAGGCAAAAAATAGTATTCTCGAAAAATATGGAACCATTGATGGCTTGGTGAATGGCGCCGGTGGTAATTTACCCGAAGGGGTATTGCAGCCTGATGCTGATATATTTTCTATGAATATTGATGGTATGAAAAAAGCCATGGAACTGAATCTGTGGGGTACCATCATTCCTACCCAGGTCTTTGGCAAAGTGATGGCAGCAAAGGGGAAAGGTAGTATTGTAAATATTTCTTCGGTAACGTCTAAACAGGTAGTTACGAAAGTGCTAGGATATAGTATGGGTAAGGCTTCTGTGGATTGTTATAATCAATGGTTTGCAGTAGAAGTAGCCAACCGTTTTGGGGATGCTATTCGGGTGAATGCGATCATACCCGGATTTTTTCTGACGGAACAAAACAGAACCTTACTTACACAACCTGATGGAACCTATACCCAACGTGGAAACCTGGTAATACAAAATACGCCCTTCAAAAGATTTGGTAAGCCGGAAGAACTGGTGGGCGCTTTGATTTACCTGTTGAGCGACGCGTCAAAATTTGTTACCGGTATGCAGATTGGGGTAGACGGAGGGTTCACCGTTTTTAGTGGGGTGTAAAAGCAATTTAGTTAATCATGAGTGATTATATTTTTTCAGATAATTTTTTATTGCAGGGGAAAACAGCCCAGCGGCTGTACCACAATTATGTGAAAGACATGCCCATCATTGATTATCACTGTCATTTATCTCCACAGGCCATTGCAGAGGATAAACAATTTGAAAATTTAACGGATATCTGGTTAAAAGGTGATCACTATAAATGGCGCGCTATGCGTTCTTTGGGCGTATCTGAAGAATTCATAACCGGCAATGCCTCTGATAAAGAAAAATTTTTAACATGGGCCAAAGCAGTTCCTCAAACTGTTCGAAATCCATTGTTTCACTGGACGCATCTGGAATTGAAAAATGTATTCGGTATTTCTGAATACCTGAATGAAAAAAATGCTGAGTCTGTTTATGAACGCTGTAATACTAAATTGCAAACACCTGATTTTACCACACAATCCATTTTGAGTTCTTTTAAGGTAGCGTATGTTGGAACCACAGATGAACCATGGGATAGTCTTGAACATCACAAAAAATTAGCGGCAGAAAATAGTTCTATTCGAATGGCTCCTTCGTTCAGACCTGATAAATTATTGATGATTGATCAGACGGAATCTTTTTTTAAACACCTCGGTCTTTTAGAAAAAGCAAGTGGTATTGGTGTAAAAGATATATCATCACTGTTAGAAGCATTACAAAACCGTATTGATTTCTTTCATGCAAATGGATGCATGGTTTCTGATCATGGTTTAATACAATTACCCAGAGCCAATAAGTTATCGGCTCAATTGGAACGTGAATTCACTTTTCTGGTGATTAACCGAAAAGGCCGGTTTTCTGATCCAGACGCATTCATGGGTTATATACTAACCGAATTATGCAAAATGTATCATAAGAAAGATTGGGTGCAACAATTTCATCTGGGCCCTATTCGTAACAATAATACCCGACTCAATCAACGATTAGGTGCTGATAGTGGTTTTGATTCTATT
>CAYHTC010000109.1:6248-7907 GCA_964359445.1 uncultured Sediminibacterium sp.
GATTTTTCGCAGGCCATGCAACTTTCTTTGTTCCTTGATCAGTTAGATAGAACGGATCAACTGGCTAAAACAGTTATCTATAATAGTAACCCTGCAGATAATGAAGTATTTGCCAGTATGATCGGAAATTTTAATGATGGCAGCATCAAAGGCAAAATGCAGTTTGGTTCCGGGTGGTGGTTTCTGGACCAGAAAGATGGTATGGAAAAACAACTCAATGCTTTGTCGAATATGGGACTGATCAGTACATTTATTGGGATGATCACTGATAGCAGGAGTTTTCTTTCATTTCCCAGACACGAATATTTTAGAAGAATTATTTGCAACCTTTTTGGCAATGAAATGGTAAAGGGCTTACTACCAAACGATGAAGCATGGATCGGCGATATACTAAAAAATATTGCTTACCATAATGCAAAGGAATATTTCAATATTTAAAAAAAATTATCATGAAGAAGATTTTTTACTTGTGTGTATTATTGACTACCCAGTTGAGTTGGGGGATTGCTCAAAAACAATCAGCTAATTGGGAATATCTCTTTAATGGAAAAGATCTCAAAGGCTTTACACAATTAAATGGTAAGGCAAAGTATACAGTGCAGAACGGGGAAATAGTAGGAACCACCGTATTGAAAGAGCCCAATAGTTTCCTGGCCACTGAAAAAGACTATGGCGATTTTATTTTTGAAGTAGATTTCAAAGTAAATGAGAATATGAATTCCGGTGTGCAATTCAGAAGTGAAATCAATAGTCCTGACGATCATTGTAATGTAACAGATAAACAAACCCCCGAACGGGTACATGGGTATCAAATGGAAATTGACCCCTCTGGCCGGGCCTGGAGCGGAGGTATCTATGATGAAGCAAGACGTGGCTGGTTGTACTCACTGGAAAATAATCCGGCGGCCAAAACCGCTTTCAAAAACAACCAGTGGAACCGCTATCGCATAGAATGTATCGGTACCAGTATCCGCACCTGGGTAAATGGTATTGCCTGTGCGCATCTGATAGATGATATGTCGCCCAAAGGCTTTATCGCCCTACAGGTACATGCCGTATATGATGCTAAAAATGTGGGAGAGGAAATACGCTGGAAAAATGTAAGGATACAAACGAAAAACCTGCAGCCAACCCCACCGGATGATGTGTTTGTAGTGAATACACTTGTGAATACAATTTCACCGGATGAAAAAAGAATGGGACTGCGGTTACTATGGGATGGAAAAACTTCTGATGGCTGGAGAGGAGCCAATAAAACCCATTTCCCCGACAAAACATGGACTATCAGTGATGGTATTTTATGGGTAACAAAAGGGAATAGCGCCGAATCTCAAAATGGCGGTGATATTGTAACCAATGAAGAGTTCAGCGCTTTTGATTTGCAGTTTGAATTTAAACTGTCAGATACGGCCAATTCCGGAGTAAAATATTTTGTAACAGAAAAGGAGAAGACTTCCGGTTCCGCTATAGGGTTGGAATACCAGGTATTAGACGATGATAAACATCCGGATGCAAAACTGGGCTCTATTGGCAACAGAACATTGGCTTCTTTGTATGATCTGATTCCCGCCAAGAAAACAGGCAGAGAAAAATTACCGATCGGCGAGTGGAACCGTGGCCGCATCATCGTGTTTCCGGATGGTCGTGTGGAACATTGGC
>CAYHTC010000110.1:0-7889 GCA_964359445.1 uncultured Sediminibacterium sp.
TCCAGCATATGCTTACACGGTTAGTAACTATCCAAAATCATTTCATTTACTGAATATTCATAGTCTCCGCCCTTTCTATGAACAGCCAGAGTATTCACTTACTTTATATGGTCAGAATATCCTGAACACTTTACAATCAGAGATTGCCTATACTTATAATCAAAATGAAGGCAGCCATAAATTGGGTTACCAGGGTGTTTTTGGAGGAAGTTATTTGCAACCCCTGTTTGGCATCAGCCAGAACTGGCAAAGAAGCGGGATACTTACTAAAGACACTACGCTGCATTGGAATGAACTGGTTGGACATGCCGGCTTGCAATTACCCCTGAATTTCTCCGGCGGAAAACAATACCGTTACCTTACGCTGTCTTCCACGTATAATGTTGAACGGATTAACTGGACAGGATTGGCGGCAAAATTATTGTCCAACAGGAATTTTTCTTTTCTCCAAACGCGTATCTCCTATGCACAGCAGATCCAAAAAGCAAAGCAGCATATTTATCCGCATTGGGCACAGAACCTGTTATTGCAACATAAGGGCATACTCAATCAATATACTGCCAACCAGTTCCTGGCCAGTGGTTCGGTGTACCTGCCCGGTTTCAGTACTAACCACAGCCTGGTAATTACTGCCGCTTTTCAAAGCAGGGATACCATGCAGCAGTACTTGTTCTCCAATAACTTTCCCTTTGCAAGGGGATACCGGGCGGTAGATTTTCCGCGAATGTGGAAAATATGGGTTAACTATCATTTGCCGCTGGCATACCCAGATTGGGGGTTTGGAAATCTTGTTTATTTTCTGCGGATACGGTCAAACCTGTTTTTCGACTACACCCGGGGCAAAAGCCTCAGAACAGGGAGAACTTATCCCTTCCAAACCATTGGCACAGAATTGTTTTTCGATACCCGCTGGTGGAACCAGCAGCCCGTGACCTTTGGGATCAGGTATAGTAAATTGATAAATAATGAGTTTCGGGGAACTACCCAACCCAATGTTTGGGAGCTGGTTTTGCCGGTTAACCTCTTCGATTAGCCTGATTTTGGATATATTCGCCCTGTGAAAGCCCCTTTCAAAAAGGGTTTTCCACATTTTTAAGATTTTTTTCCACTAATTTTTCATATTCCGGCTGCGATTTTATATCTTTGCAGCCCCAAAAATTGTATGTCGAAACAACCACTGATTAAACAAGATGGCGTAATTCTGGAAGCCCTGAGCAACGCAATGTTCAGGGTGAAATTGGAAAACGGTCATGAAATACTGGCCACCATCTCAGGTAAAATGCGGATGCACTACATCCGGATATTGCCGGGTGATAAAGTAGGGGTTGAGATGAGTCCGTACGATTTAAGCAGGGGAAGGATCATTTTCAGGTATAAATAATTTTAACGCTGAACGCTGAAAGCATAAAGCCAAAAGCCGGAAGCAGCAACGAGATAAAAAAACAGGCAATGAAAGTTAGAGCTTCCATTAAAAAACGTAGCGTTGATTGCAAGATTGTGAAGAGAAAAGGCAAGTTATTTGTGATTAACAAAAAAAATCCCCGTTTTAAGCAACGTCAGGGATAATCAATTGGGAAATTGTTTAATTGGGAATTTGGTATTACCCTGTTTCAATTTTCAAATTTTCAAATTTTCAAATTTTAAAAATCGAATATGGCTCGTATTGCCGGTATTGACTTACCAAAAAATAAAAGAGGAGAAATTGGTCTGACCTATATTTTTGGTATTGGCCGTTCAACTGCTCAGTATATCCTTACCAAAGCTGGTATTGACTTTGACAAAAAAGTAAACCAGTGGGATGATGATGAGCAGGGCGCTATCCGTAACATCATCAATAATGAGTTTAAGGTAGAAGGCGCTTTGCGTAGTGAGGTATCTATGAGCATTAAGCGCTTATTGGATATTGCCTGTTACCGGGGCCTCCGTCACCGTAAAGGTTTACCTGTTCGCGGTCAGCGTACCAAAACCAACAGCCGTACCAGAAAGGGTAAACGTAAGACGGTTGCCGGTAAGAAAAAAGTAGCTAAGAAATAATTCATAGTTGAAACCTGCCTCCGTACAAAGACAGGTTTCAACAAACAAATCCGTTATAGCTTGGATAGTCTCGGTAACCTGGGAAAGGAGAGTATAGCGGTTCCCGGTTCAATGGGATTTTTCATTGTGTAGGATCACCTCAAAAAAAAAATATGGCAAAACCACAAAAGGCGCAGAACAGTGCAAAAGCTGTTGCCAAGAAAAGAATTGTAAAAGTTGATGCGGCCGGTGAGGTTCGTATATCTGCGACTTTCAACAACATCATCATCAGTTTTACCAATAAATCCGGTCAGGTTATCAGTTGGAGCAGTGCCGGTAAAATGGGCTTCAGGGGTTCTAAAAAGAATACCCCTTATGCCGCTCAGATGGCTGCTGCCGATGCTGCAAAAGTTGCTTCTGAAGCGGGCGTTAAACGTGTGGATGTTTTTGTAAAAGGACCAGGATCAGGACGTGAAGGGGCTATCCGCTCCATCGCGCAATCAGGTGTGGAAGTTACTTCTATCAAAGACGTAACCCCTTTACCACACAATGGTTGCAGACCTCCTAAGCAACGTAGAGTTTAATCCCCCATGCTCCAATAAGGAGTAATGGATTTTCATAACCGGATGTATAATTGATTTTAGATTTTTTGATTATACATCGTCATTAAAAAATCAAACTAAGATATTATGGCACGTTACACAGGTCCTAAGACCAAAATCTGCAGAATTTTCGGCGAACCCATTTTAGGTAATGGAAAATGGTTGGGTAAGAACAGTAACCCTCCCGGCCAGCATGGTGCGGCTCGTAAACGTAAAACCCTTGGTGAATACGCTTTACAGTTGAGAGAAAAGCAAAAAGCAAAGTATACTTACGGTGTACTTGAGCGCCAGTTCCGAAAAACCTTTGAAGAAGCACAACGTTTAAAAGGGGTTACCGGCGAAAACCTGATTAAACTACTTGAAGCCCGCTTAGATAACACGGTTTACCGTTTAGGCTTAACTGCCAGCCGTCCTGAAGCAAGACAGTTGGTTAACCATAAACACGTTACGGTTAATGGTGAAGTGATGAATATCCCTTCTTACCAGTGTAAGGCAGGTGATGTGATTGCTTACAGACCAAAAAGCGCCGATAACACTTCTTTAACCAGTAAGAGCCGCGGTAAAAACCCTAAGTTCAACTGGTTGGATTGGAATGAGACCGAAAAGAAAGGTACATTCATTACATTCCCTGAACGTGAAAGTGTTCCGGAGAATATCAAAGAACAACTGATCGTAGAATTGTATTCCAAATAACGTGAATCGTGAGACGTCAGGCGTGAGTTTTTTTTCTCACGTTTCACGTCTCATGCCTGACGTTTCACCTATTTTCCTTCTCACCTCATGTGGGTGAAAAGACAAACAAATAAAACAAGTTTTAATATGGCCATATTAAGCTTTCAGAAACCTGACAAGATAGTATTACAAAAAGCAAATGACTTTGAAGGTCAGTTTGAATTCCGTCCGTTAGAGCCAGGCTTTGGTCTGACCATTGGTAATGCCCTACGCAGAGTATTACTGAGTTCACTCGAAGGTTTTGCTATCATTGGTATCAAAATCGAAGGGGTGGACCACGAGTTTGCCACTATTAAAGGTGTAACGGAAGATGTTACTGAAATCATCCTGAACCTTAAGCAGGTGCGCTTCAAAAAACATGTTGAGCATGATGTTGCCAACGAAAAAATTACCTTATCCATTAAGGGCCGTACCGAATTCAATGCAGGTATGATCGGTGAATTATCTCAGAATTTTCAGGTGATGAATCCTGAACTGGTGATTTGTACCATGGATACTACCTCTAAACTGGATATTGAACTGACTATTGCCAAAGGCCGTGGTTATATTCCTGCAGAAGAGAATAAGATTAAAGATGCTGTTTTCGGGTACATCGCTATTGACTCTATTCACACACCTATCAAGAACGTTAAATACGCTATTGAAAACTATCGTGTGGAACAAAGAACCGACTACGAAAAACTGATACTTGATGTAGCTACCGATGGTACTATCCATCCGGAAGATGCAGTAAAACAGGCATCACGTATTCTTATCCAGCACCTGATGATCATCACCGATGAAAACATCACTTTTGATAATAAGGAAGATAAGAAAGAAGATGTAGTGGATGAGCACGTTTTACAATTACGTAAAGTATTGAAAACACCCCTGGAAGATCTTGATCTGTCTGTACGTGCCTTCAATTGCCTGAAAGCTGCTAAAATTAACAGCCTGAGCGAACTGGTACAATACGAACAGGAGGATCTGATGAAGTTCAGAAACTTCGGTCAGAAATCACTCTCTGAAATTGAGCAGGTGTTAACTGAAAGAGGATTGAGTTTTGGAATGGATCTTAACAAATTAGGATTAGACAATTTAGATAATTAAGCTTAACGCTGAACGTCTGAAACGGAAAGCAATAAGTATTACTCACATCTTGTAATTCCTGACACGGTACAAGATAAAAACAACAAGTCATGCGTCACGGAGACAAAATCAACAATTTAGGCCGTAAAAAAGCACATAGAGTTGCTTTATTACAAAATCTGGCCAGCCAGTTAATCACACACAAACGTATTGTTACCACTTTAGCAAAGGCTAAAGCTTTGAGAACTTACGTTGAACCGCTGATTACCAAAACCAAGAAAAACGAATCCGCTACTCAGATCAGTCACAATCACCGGTTGGTATTTGCTGAATTGCAGGATAAAATTGCTGTGAAAGAATTATTCACCGTAGTGGGCCCTAAAGTAGCCAGCCGCCCGGGCGGTTATACCCGTATCCTGAAATTGGGCATCCGCCCGGGTGATAATGCTGAAAAAGCAATGATCGAACTGGTTGATTTCAATGAAATTTACGGTAAAGGTGTCGACAAAGCGGCTGAACCTGCTAAGAAAACACGTCGTGGACGGGCTCCCAAAAAAGCGGATGCGGCACCAGTTGCCGAAGCAGCAGTTGTTGAAACCCCGGCTACCGAAGAAAAAGCAACAGATTAAACATGAAAGCAACTTAATTATAAAGGCAAAATCGTTTTATGGTTTTGCCTTTTTTCTTGTGTAGCAAAGTGTGAGAAAGTTTATAAGAGATTTTAATCAGGATGAAGTTTTTTTGTAATTGAAAAGAGAAAGTATATAATGAGCCAATCCAAGCAACCAGCGATCTTAGTACTAGCCGACGGACATGTGCTTCACGGTTTTTCTTTTGGTAAAACCGGAACTGCTACCGGTGAGATATGTTTCAATACCGGTATGACAGGCTATCAGGAGGTATTTACGGATCCAAGCTATGCCGGGCAGATCCTGATCATGAACAATGTGCATATTGGTAACTACGGCGTAAAAAGTACCGATATAGAGAGTAGCAGCGTAAAAATTCGCGGATTAATAGCCAGAAACCTCGAAGAACAATATAGCCGTTTACAGGCAGAAGGCGATCTGAATGAATACCTGAAAGCTAATCATATTGTAGCGATAGAGGATATTGATACAAGGGCCCTGGTTGCGCATATCCGTACGAAGGGTGCTATGAACTGTATTATTTCTACAGAAGTGCTGGATATTGCAAAACTAAAAGCAGCATTAGCCAAAGTACCTGATATGGATGGGTTGGAACTGGCCAGTACAGTGAGTACTACCGAAGAATATGAATTGGGAGATAAGAATGCATCACTAAAAGTAGCCGTACTTGATTTTGGTGTTAAACAACACATCTTGCAATGCCTGGTTTCCAGGGGCGCTCATGTGAGGGTACATCCGGCAAAAACCAGTTTCCAGCGGTTGAAAGAGTTTAATCCCGGCGGATATTTCATATCTAATGGCCCTGGTGATCCTTCTGCCATGCCGTATGCCATCACTACCCTGAAAGATATTTTGCAGGATAATAAACCGGTATTCGGTATCTGTCTGGGACACCAGTTACTGGCGCTGGCCAATGGTATACCCACTTTTAAAATGCACCACGGCCACAGAGGCCTAAACCACCCGGTAAAGAATATCATTACCGGCCAATGCGAAATCACCACACAAAACCATGGTTTTGGCGTAGACCCTGAAGCTGTTCGTAATCACCCGGATGTAGAAATAACTCATGTAAACCTGAATGATGATTCCATAGAAGGTATCCGGCTTAAAAACAGGCCCGTATTCAGCGTACAATATCATCCTGAAAGCACACCCGGCCCGCATGACAGCCGTTACCTGTTTGATCGTTTTATTGAAATGATGAACACGAATTGATATATTGCCGTGAAATAAACCCTGATAATTCGTAAAAATTCGTGTAATTCGTGCTATGAAAATCGCGATCATCAACGGCCCCAACCTGAACCTTCTCGGAAAAAGAGAAACAGATATATACGGCAATCTGTCGTTCGAAAAATACCTTGATGAATTAAACGACCTCTTTCCTGCTGTTATATTTCATTATTTTCAGAGTAACGTGGAAGGCGAATTGATTAATGAACTGCAAAGGGTAGGATATGATTATGATGGCATCGTACTAAATCCCGCCGGTTACACTCATACTTCCGTTGCCATTGGCGATGCGATAGCAGCCATAAAAGCGCCTGTAGTGGAAGTGCATATCAGTAACGTACATTCCAGGGAACACTTCAGGCACTTATCACATGTATCGGGCAAATCTGCCGGTAGTATCTTTGGGTTGGGTTTGCAAGGCTATGAACTGGCTATTCGCTGGCTGGTTGAAAGGAAATAGTTTCCCTTCTTTACTACATCATGAATACCTCTTACAACAAAAAAATATACTGGCTCATCCTGATCGTTTCGATTGTGAAACTGATCAGTGCTTCCTTGCTGGAACTGGGTAACGATGAAGTGTATTACTGGACCTACGCCCTACAGCCGGATTGGAATCATTTTGACCACCCACCAGGAGTTGGATGGCTGATACGCCTGACTACTTTTAATTTGTTATGGGTTAATCAGGTATCGCTACGGTTGGGAAGTATTCTCTGTGCCGCGGTGTCTACCTGGTTTATTTTTAAGACAGGTAAAATAATAGCCAATGAGAAAACCGGATGGTATGCGGCACTCATCTACAATTGTTCAGTATATACGGGTTTCATTGCCGGTTTTTTTATCCTGCCCGATTCTCCGCAAATGCCATTCTGGACAGCCGCTTTGTATCTGATGTCACTGCTCTTTATCAGAAATAAGGATCAGCAATTATCTGTCTGGTTAGGGTTGGGGTTGATGATAGGCCTGGCTGCCTTGTGTAAAGTGCATGGCTTGTATTTGTGGGCAGGTTTTGGTTTGTTCCTTCTCCTCACAAGAATAAAATGGTTACTGAACTGGAGATTATACGCGGGTATGGCGGTAACATTCCTCTGTTTATTGCCTATCCTTTATTGGAACCTGATCAATGATTTCATAACATACCGGTATCATTCGGATCGGGTTACACATACAAACATTCAATGGAACATGTTAGTAAGAGAACTGGGCGGAGAGTTTGCTTACCAGAATCCTGTTATTTTTATTTTAGCCATCATTGCTTTGATAATGCTGTTGAAGAAACGGATATATATAAACTCCGGAAGCAGCGCTGTCTGGTTATTATGTATGAGCCTGCCAATGATCTTCCTGTTTTGGGGCGTATCCTTATTGAATCCAACCCTGCCACATTGGAGTGGGCCGGGATTTATCCCCTTATACCTTGTAGCTGCATTATACCTTGAAAAAAAATCATTTCAATTACTGCCTGTATGGATCAGAATTGCCGGAACATTTATCATCATTGTTTTGATAAGCGGAATTGGGTTGATCAGGTTATCACCTGTAAATTTTGGCATTCATGCCCAACAGAACTATGGTGAGTATTGCC
>CAYHTC010000111.1:0-7813 GCA_964359445.1 uncultured Sediminibacterium sp.
AAAGATGAATGGGGTGAAGTGGAAAGCCTTGCGGATGGTAAACCAGCCTGGATATGCAATACCTGCCGCTTTGAAAAGAAAAAAACAAGTGACTGGATAATTGAAGGACCAAGAATCATCAGCAGGCAATCGGTGATATCACAGGGCCATTATGCAGGTAAGATCGGTACACATAAACCTACTGAAACTTTTACAGCGGTTCATGGCGGCCGTCAGCCAAAATTGTTGATGGACATTCATTCGGTAAGTGAAGTGAATCAAACCGGTATTGAACTGAGTTTACTGGAACGGCCGGCACATTCAACGGATTTTCATTCTGATAAAGATTAATAGTAAGATATATCATGACTCTACTGTCTATTGACTGGCTTTTACTGATTGAAAAATTAATACTGATTGCGATTATTGTTTTCGCAAGCCTCGGTATAGCCTTGTACACTACATTCGCTGAACGTAAAGTGGCGGCGGTTTTGCAAGACAGGCCCGGTCCTAACCGTGCAGGTCCGTTTGGTTTATTGCAACCTTTCGCGGATGGGTTGAAACTGATAATGAAAGAGGAAATCATTCCCGGTTCGGCCAGTAAGTTTTTGTTTATTTTGGGTCCGGGTCTGGCTATGACGGCTGCCCTGATGACCTGTGCCGTAATTCCCTGGAGCAGTCATGTAGAATTATTCGACAGAAAGATTGACTTACAGATAGCAGATATTAATATCGGAATATTATATGTGTTTGGCGTAGTGAGTTTAGGTGTATATGGTATTATGATAGGGGGATGGGCCTCTAACAATAAGTTCTCATTAATGGCTGCCCTGCGCGGCGCCTCCCAGGCTATCAGTTATGAACTGGCCATGGGCATCTCGTTGATTGCTGTACTGATGATCTCCGGTTCTTTGAGTTTAAAAACAATTGTTGATCAACAAATGGGCCCTGGTCAATTATGGAACGTAGCTTATCAGCCCTTAGGTTTTTTAATATTTTTCATTTGTGCCATGGCAGAGTGTAACCGTACCCCTTTTGATCTGCCGGAAGCAGAGAATGAATTAAATTTTGGATATCACCAGGAATATTCTTCCATGAAACTGGGTTTTTACCTTTTCTCAGAATATGTGAACATGATCATGAGCAGCGCCATCATGGCTTCTTTATTCTTTGGTGGATTTGATATTCCATTCCTGGATGAGGGTACACTGGCGCCGAATATCGCGGCTATCCTTGGTGTGGCGGCTTTACTCACCAAAATTGTCATTTTTATTTTTGTATTCATGTGGATACGCTGGACCATCCCGCGCTTCCGCTACGATCAATTGATGAACCTGGGATGGAAAACCTTGATACCTTTGGCTTTGTTTAATATGTTAGTAACAGGGGCGTTTATTTTGTGGAGGCAGGGGGGATAATTATACAGTATAAAAATATTTTTGCTAATCTAAAGGCCCAATAGCTAAGTGGTAACGCAAAAAGGAGACAATAACATGCAGGCATTAACAAACAGGGCGAAAGAAGTAAGCCGTAAGCCCATGACCTTACTGGAGAAGCTGTATTTACCGGCTATCGCCAAAGGCATGTTCATTACGTTCAGTCATATTTTTAAAAAACAGCCTACCGTCAGTTATCCAGAACAAAAGCGGCCGTTCAGTCCTGTGTTTCGCGGGCTGCATGTATTGAACCGCGATGAAGAAGGACGTGAAAGATGTACCGCATGCGGATTGTGTGCCGTAGCTTGTCCTGCAGAAGCCATTACCATGGAAGCTGCCGAACGTTTGCCCGGAGAAGAAAATCTTTACCGGGAAGAAAAATACGCGGCTAAGTATGAGATCAATATGTTGCGTTGTATTTTTTGTGGACTGTGCGAAGAAGCCTGTCCTAAAGATGCGATTTACTTAAGTGAAACATTTGCCCCTGCGAATTTTACCCGTAAGGGTTTTATATATGGTAAAGATGAATTGCTGATACCCGATGCCAAAACAGATCCGGAAGGATATGCGAAAGCAAGGGGGACAGGAGAACCAACAACGGCAGGTTTAATTATTAATTAACAACATGAGTACGACCGAAATATTATTCTTTTTTCTCAGTGCATTGGCCATCTTAAGCGCTATCATGGTAGTGGTGAGTAAGAATCCTGTACATAGTGTATTATGGCTTATCGCCGTGTTCTTTGCCATTTCGGGGCATTATATTTTACTGAATGCACAATTCCTGGCAATTGTTAACCTGATTGTATATGCAGGGGCCATCATGGTGTTGTTCCTGTTCGTGATAATGCTTATGAATCTGAATTCAGAATCTGAACCCCAAAAGCATCTCTGGATGAAATTAGCCGGTGTGGTTTCCGGTGGATGTTTTTTTCTTGTTTTGGTTTCGCTGGTTCGCCAGGCAGCAGACATGACAGATAAAACGGTTCTGATGACGAATGGTAATATTGGACT
Source organism: uncultured Sediminibacterium sp. (assembly GCA_964359445.1). Lineage (GTDB taxonomy): Bacteria > Bacteroidota > Bacteroidia > Chitinophagales > Chitinophagaceae > Sediminibacterium. The sequence goes on from CAYHTC010000111.1 coordinate 2,430, forward strand.
GATCAAAAACCTGGGTAAAGCATTGTTCACCGATTTTGTAGTGCCTTTTGAAATAACGAGTGTGTTGTTTTTGAGTGCGATGGTGGGGGCAGTGGTGATAGGGAAGAAAGAATGAAAAGCTGGCGAATTATATTATTTTAATAACTGCTTTTGGCTTTCAGCCTTAAGTGTTAACCGTAAAAAATGCCAATACAATATTATATCTATCTCGGTCTTGCCCTGTTCAGCATAGGTATTATCGGCGTGCTTACACGCCGAAATGCCATTATTGTTTTCATGTGCATAGAACTGATGTTGAATGCAGTGAACCTTTTATTGGTTGCTTTTTCAAAAATGCATTATGGTATGGCGCTTGCCGCTGATCCTGCAACAACCGCAGGGATAGACGGACAACTATTTGTATTTTTTAGTATGGTGGTAGCGGCAGCAGAAGTGAGTGTGGGTTTAGCCATTATTGTAATGATGTTCCGGAATACGCATTCAGTAGATATTAATTTTTTGAACAGATTGAAAAACTAACTACGCGTTACGCGTTCAGCCTGAATCATATGAGCAAACTTGTTTATTTAGTTCCACTTTTTCCCCTGCTGGGTTTCCTGATTAACGGACTGGGCAGGAAGTTATTGTCAAAATCAATGATCGCTACAGTGGGCAGCGGATCAATACTGGCTTCATTTGTACTGAGCGTTCTCATATTTTTTGATGTGAAGGCAAACGGGGCAGGTGTTATTACCCTGTTTAATTTTATTGATGCTGATAGCTTTCGTATTCCTTTTGCTTTTCAGACAGACCAATTGTCTTCCCTCTTTTTGCTGATCATCACGGGTATTGGTTTCCTTATACACCTGTATTCTGCTGCCTATATGCATGAAGAGGAGGAGCAGCATTTCGGAAGATATTTCGCTTACCTTAATCTCTTCATTTTCTCCATGTTGTTATTGGTATTGGGCGCCAATTATGTGATTATGTTCATTGGTTGGGAAGGTGTAGGCTTATGTTCTTATTTATTGATCGGGTTCTGGTTTAAGAATAACCAATATAACTATGCCGCCAGAAAAGCATTTGTGATGAACCGTATTGGCGATCTGGGTTTTCTGCTGGCTGTTTTCTGGCTCTTATATAAATTGGGTACTACTACCTATAGTGATGTTTTTGCAGGCACTGCCGCTCTGAGTAGTTTTGACATTACAGCTATTACTATGTTACTGTTTGTGGGCGCCATGGGTAAGAGTGCACAGATTCCCCTGTACACCTGGTTACCGGATGCCATGGCCGGCCCTACACCCGTTTCTGCCCTGATCCATGCTGCCACAATGGTTACCGCGGGTATCTACATGATAGCCCGCAGTAATATTTTGTATACAATGGCGCCCGCTACACAAACACTGGTGGCCATAGTTGGTCTGGCTACAGCCATTTTTGCCGCTACTATTGCCTTGAAGCAAAATGATATTAAAAAAGTACTGGCTTACTCTACGGTAAGTCAGTTGGGCTATATGTTTTTAGGGTTGGGTGTTGGCGCTTATACAGGGGCCGTGTTTCATGTGATGACGCATGCTTTCTTTAAAGCCCTGTTATTCCTCGGTGCAGGTTCTGTCATTCATGCCATGCATCATGAACAGGATATCCGCAAAATGGGCGGACTGAAAAAATATATGCCCATCACTCATATCACTTTTTTATTGGCCTGTCTGGCAATCGCGGGCATTCCGCCATTCTCCGGTTTCTTTTCAAAAGACGAAATATTAACGGCAGCATTTGCCAAAAATTCGCTTTACTATTTTGTTGGGGTGGGCGGTGCTTTAATGACTGCTTTCTATATGTTCCGTTTATATACACTTACCTTTTTGGGTCGGTTCAGGGGAACAGGGGAACAGGGGCGCCATGTAAAAGAGAGCCCCTGGCAGATGACGGTTCCGCTGATTATATTAGCCATTCTTTCGGTTGCAGGCGGATGGATAGGCATTCCTGAAGTATTTGCGGAAAATGCCCACAGCCTGGAAAAATTTCTGGCGCCGGTTTTTGCAGAATCAGCCAAACTGGCCGGAACACATCACCTGTCTGCTTCACAGGAATTTATTATGATGGGCGCTTCTACGGTTGCGATTATGTTGATCATTTTGTTTGCGGTAAACAGGTATCAAAAATATCAGGCGGCGGAAACAACATCCACGGGCATTACTAAACTGCTCGAAAACAAATGGTATGTGGATGAATTGTATGACGCGGTTATTGTACATCCATTACAGGCACTGGCCGGATTTTTAAAGAATATCATTGAGAAGAGCGGTATTGATGCATTGGTGAACGGAGTGGGTAAAATGGTTAGCTATGGTTCAAGGCAACTCAGACTATTGCAAAGTGGCCAGGTGGGTAATTATATTTTGGTAATGGTATTGGCTATGGTGGTATTCATGCTTATCTGGTTCAACGATTCTACTATCATGCAATTTTTGAATAAAATATTTTAATAAGGTTTGTAGCGTTAAAGAAAGAATATGATCCCTGTTTTACTCATATTGATCCCATTGGTTACCGGTTTGGTAAGTTTCTTTCTGAAGCAGCCTGCCGCTGCCAGAAACCGGGCCCTGTTATCCTCCGTTATTACTTTGGCGGTTGCCGTTACCGGCATTTTTTTCCTGCCCGCGAATAATCTGGCTTTTGACGCGGCCTGGTTACCCAACCTCGGTAGCAGGTTTACGCTGATGACAGATGGAATGGGTAAAATGTTATGCCTGTTAACTGCGGTTTCGTTCCCGCTTATTTTTGCCGCTACTTACCGGAATGAGTACACGAATGCACCTGTTTTTTATGGATTGATGTTATTGAGCCAGGCAGGATTGCTGGGTGTTTTTCTGGCAGCGGACGCACTGCTGTTTTATTTTTTCTGGGAACTGGCGCTGATACCTGTTTATTTTCTCTGTTCCATCTGGGGCGGTAACAAAAGAATTGCTGTTACCTTTAAATTTTTTATCTACACATTCATAGGTTCGTTACTGATGCTGGTGGGTATTTTGTACCTCTACTTCCAATCCCCTGATCACTCTTTTGCCTTACAATCTTTTTACCATATTACTTTGGCAGCTAAACAGGAGAACCTGATTTTCTGGCTGTTCTTTTTAGCGTTTGCCATTAAGATGCCCATATTCCCTTTTCATACATGGCAGCCGGATGCTTATGAACAATCGTCAACTGCGACCACTATGGTGATGAGTGGCATCATGGTTAAGATGGGTATTTTCGCGGTAGTACGTTGGTTAATACCTGTATTTCCCAATGCATCCGCTCATTATGGAAATCTGATTATTATACTTTCGGTTACGGGAATGCTGTATGCTTCATTAATAGCCATCCGGCAGGATGACATCAAGCGCCTGATCGCCTATTCCTCAATCGCGCATATTGGATTGATGTGCGCTGCCCTGTTTACGTTTAATAAAACAGGATGGGAAGGGGTAATGATACAAATGTTTAATCACGGTGTAAATGTGATCGGCTTATGGATTGTTGCTGATGTGATTGAACAAAAATCAGGTACCCGTAAATTCAGCGAGTTGGGTGGCCTTGCACAAAAAGCGCCTGTACTGGCCATCCTGTTGGTGGTAATGGCATTGGCCAATATTGCACTTCCTTTAACCAATGCCTTTATTGGTGAGTTCCTGATGTTTAATGGATTGTTCCATTTCAATGTTTGGATAGCCGCAATAGCGGGAGTTAGTGTAATACTTGCCGCCATTTATACGCTGAACATGGTGCAGAAGATTTTATATGGGAACACATCGGCAGCTACTGAAAATGCTGTTGAAATAAAAGGCAATGTGCAACTGGTGCTGGTGATACTAACTGTAGTGGTAATTGTATTGGGTGTATACCCGCAACCAATGATTGATCTTACAAAAGATACGGTTCATGCGATTCTTGTAAAATAGATCATAATAAAAATATGCCTGAAGGTAACTAACTGCGGGTTCAAGATAAGTTTATGAATGCAATTATATTTTCCGCTTTATTAGGTGTTGTACTGATGTTCAGCGGCATCCTGGTTAAAAATAAATCTGCCTATACCTATATAGCCGCGGTTGGTTTGTTTTTACTGCTTGTTGCCAATCTGTTGAACACTTACGGTATCTGGTCTATCCGGATAGACACACATTCCATGCTCAGCTTTGATAAATTTGGCATGTACTTCAATTCAATTGCCATCAGTGCAACACTGATTTATGTGCTGCTTAGCGGTAAAGAGATTGAAAAAGCCGGCGCCAATGTGTCGGATTATTATGCGTTACTGTTTTTTGTTTTGTGTGGGGTAAGTATCCTTTCTTCTTTTAATGGATTGTTGATGTTGTTCCTGGGTATTGAAATACTTTCTATACCGTTGTATATACTGACCGGTTCTGATAAACGAAATTTAAAAAGTAACGAGGCTTCCTTAAAATATTTTTTAATGGGCGCTTTCTCAACCGGCATTATGCTCATGGGTATTGCACTCATTTATGGGGCAACCGGTATATTTTCTTTAGGAGGCCATGCCATGGCCCCTTCTTCCGGCCTGATAAGACCTTCCTTTCTGGAAGTGGCAGGGTTGATCCTGTTATTTGTATCCATGTGCTTTAAAGTATCCGCGGCGCCCTTTCATTTCTGGACACCCGATGTGTATGACGGGGCGCCTGCCGTATTCACCTCTTTTATGGCTACCATTGTTAAAGCCGCGGGCTTTATTGCTTTTGTGCGCTTGTTTGATATGCATACCCAAATTCTCGGACCAACCTGGCATCTCTTACTTGCCTTTGTTATTGTAGCTACTTTGTTGATAGGAAATATTACGGCAGTATTCCAGCAAAGTGTAAAACGCATGCTGGCTTATTCAAGTATTGCCCAGGCAGGCTTCATGCTATTTGCTTTATACAGTATTAATGACCTGGCTAAAGAAGGGCTTCTGCTCTATTCGGTAGCATACAGTTTGGCTACCATTGGCATATTTGCAGTGCTCATCAAAATGAATGACTATACATTTGACGGGTTTAATGGTCTTGCTAAAATACAGCCCGCACTGGCGCTGGCCACAACTGTGTGCTTACTTTCTTTGGCAGGTATCCCGCTAACAGCGGGCTTCTTTGCTAAATATTATATGCTCGCTTCGATGGTAAAAGCAGGCGGACCAATCTGGCTGGTGATCCTGGCTATGCTGTTTGCGGCAGTCAGTGTTTATTATTATTTTCGCGTTATACAGGCTATGTATTTTAAGGAAGGCGATGCAGAGACTGCTCCTGTAACCTCCGTGTTTAAAACGGTTCTCCTGTTACTGGCCGCTTTAATCATTCTGTTCGGTATCTTCCCGTCCATCGTACTCAATTGGTTCTATTTTTAACCGCTCTTCATATTTT
>CAYHTC010000112.1:0-7776 GCA_964359445.1 uncultured Sediminibacterium sp.
TGGCGTATAAGATGTATAAGGGTAATACCAATGTGTATCTTTTTAAACAGGTATCTTTTTCCCTGGTGGGTTTAGCGCTGATCTATTTTCTGCATCGTATTAACTATACGATTTTTTCAAGAGTAGCCACCATCCTGTTTCTGATATCCATTCCTTTATTGTTATACACTTTACTTTTTGGCGCCCGGATTAATGAAGGAAGCCGGTGGATTAAATTACCTATCATCAACATGACCATACAAACCAGTGATCTGGCCAAACTGGCTTTGTTCATGTATATCTCCCGGTTATTGAGTAAGAAACAGGAACTGATCAAAGATTTTAAAAAAGGGTTTATCCCAATTGTGTTACCTGTGCTCATTATTTGTGCATTGATTATGCCCGCAAACCTGTCGAACGCGTTACTAACCGGGGCCACTGCTTTGTTGCTGATGTTTATTGGCAGGGTTAGTATCAAACATATCCTGTTAACCATTGGTATTGCCCTGATACCGGTAGCTTTCATCATTAGCGTAGCCATGGTTACCTATGACGGATCGCAAAAGAGGGAAGGAACTAAACCGGCTATGGCAGAGAAAGTAAAATCATTCGGCCGTTTGGGAACATGGGTAAAGCGGGTGCAGGATTTTATGTATGCGAAAGACAATGAAACACCCTACCAGATTCAGCAGGCAAAGATTGCCATTGCCAACGGCAGTGTATTGGTTGGGCTCGGCCCCGGGAATAGCCGGCAAAGAAATTTTTTACCACAGGCATACAATGATTTTATTTATTCCATCATCATTGAAGAATACGGATTACTGGGTGGCGCCTTCATGATATTTATTTACCTGGTTTTTCTGTACCGGTGCATACGGATATTCAGGCGTTGCCCCTATGCATTCGGCGCTTTTCTGGCATTGGGGTTGAGTTTTACGTTAGTGATACAGGCCATGGCCAATATGGCCGTGAATGTAAATCTGGTTCCCGTAACAGGAGTAACCCTTCCACTGGTTAGTATGGGCGGAAGTTCTTTCCTGTTTACCTGCGGCGCCATTGGTATCATATTAAGTGTGGCAAGAAATGTGGAACAGATGGAGGGTAAAGCGCCAACGGAACCTGTTGTAAATAATGAAATAAAAGAAACAAACGCAGCAATACAATAAAGTGGGTAAAAAAATAATTATAGCAGGAGGGGGTACGGGCGGACATATTTTTCCGGCTATCGCTATTGCCAATGCATTGAAAAAGGAAAGCGGGGATATTGATATACTGTTTGTGGGCGCGAAAGGCAGAATGGAAATGGAAAAAGTTCCACAGGCAGGTTACCCGATTGAAGGGTTGGCTATTGCCGGATTAAACAGGCAGTCACTGGTGAAAAACCTGGTACTGCCTTATAAACTGATCATTAGTTTTTGGCAGGTAAGACGGATCATTAATTTTTTTAAACCCGATGCGGTAATCGGGGTGGGTGGATATGCTTCTTTTCCGGTATTGCGGTATGCCCAGACCAAAGGCATTGCCACATTTATTCATGAGAGCAATTCATTTGCCGGAAAGAGTAATATCCTGTTAGGTAAGAAAGCGACAAAAATATTTGTGGCAGGCGATGGAATGGAAAAATTCTTTCCGAAAGAAAAAATACTGGTTACAGGTAATCCTGTGAGAAGGTCCATCGCGGATGCCGGGATAAGCAGAACAGCGGCCATTCATTTTTTTGGCCTGAGTGAAACCAAAAAAACGGTGCTGGCCATTGGTGGCAGCCTGGGTGCGCGAAGTATTAATGAAGCCCTGGCCGCTCATATTGATCAGTTTGATGAACATAACCTGCAGTTGATCTGGCAAACGGGTAAATCAACCGCAGAACTGTACAGGCAGAAAGGGGAGGGAAGAAAAAATATTTGGGTGAATGATTTTATCAAAGAAATGGAGATGGCTTATGCAGCGGCGGATATGGTAATAAGCAGATCAGGCGCTATGTCGGTTACGGAATTATGTATGGCAGGTAAACCTGCTGTATTTGTGCCTTTTCCATTCGCGGCAGAAGATCACCAGACAGCGAATGCGATGGCGCTGGTAAATAAGCGGGCGGCCATCATTGTTAAGGATAGTGAGGCAAAAGAAAAACTGGTAAAAACCATTATTGAACTGGCAGGGAATGAAGCATGGCAGAAAGATTTACGAATAAATATCCATGCATTGGCCATCAGTAACGCGGATGAAGTGATTGCACAGGAAATTTTAAAATCGATCAGTGGGTAAAACAGACAACATACAAAAAATTTATTTCATAGGCATCGGTGGCATTGGTATGAGTGCGCTGGCAAGGTATTTTAAGTTGAGGGGCGTTGATGTAAGTGGCTATGACCGGACGTCCACCCCCCTTACCCGTGAACTGGAAGCGGCCGGTATTGCGATACACTATGAAGAAAGGGTTGACCTGATTCCTAAAGATGTGGACGCAGTAGTATATACACCGGCCATTCCGGCCCAACAGGCAGAGCTGGTGTATTACCGGGAGAACCATTATACAGTGGTAAAGCGGAGTGATGTGCTGCAGTGGATCACTGAAGGTTCATTTAATATTTGTGTGGGGGGAACACATGGTAAAACAACGGTTACTACCATGATTGCCCACCTGCTCAGGCATTCAGGGTATGGATGTAATGCTTTTCTGGGTGGTATATCGGCCAACTATCAAACCAATTTCTGGAGCAGTGAAAAAAATGTGGTGGTGGTGGAAGCAGATGAATACGACAGGAGTTTTTTAAAACTGGTTCCGGATGTAGCAGTGATCACCTCCATGGATCCCGATCACCTGGATATATATGGTACACCGGAAGAAGTAGAGAAAGCCTTTATCCGGTTTTCGAAAAAAGTAAAGCCCGGTGGTTGTATAGTAGCGAAATACGGGTTAACCCGTGGGAATGAATTACAGGCGGAACATCAGTATACATACAGCATTGAGAACACTGCCGCCACTGTGTACACTGCCGGTATTAGGGTACAAAACGGTAGCTATTGTTTTGATGTGATGCATAAAGACTGGATTATTACAGACATGGTATTACACATGGGTGGCCTGCACAATATTGAAAATTGTGTGGCTGCTGTAACGGTTGCCAAATACCTGGGCATAGCAGATGAAAAGATAAAAGCCGCAGTGGCTGATTTTAAAGGGGTGAGGAGAAGGTTTGAATATGCTTTAAAGACTGAGGATCATGTGTTGATTGATGATTATGCACACCATCCGGAAGAATTGCGTGCCCTGGTCAGCGGTGTGAAAAGTATTTTTAAAACAGAAAAACTGGTACTGGTATTTCAGCCACATCTCTTCAGTCGCACGAAAGACCTGGCCGATGAATTTGCCCATAGTCTGGATATGGCGGATGAAGTGATACTGTTACCGGTTTATCCGGCAAGAGAACTGCCGATGGAAGGGGTAAGCAGCGAACTGTTGCTGAATAAAATGCGAATGGTTCATAAACAGTTGTTAAGTAAGGAAGCCACCAAAGACTGGGTAGCATTACATCAGCCCAAATTATTGGTGATAGCGGGCGCGGGTGATATTGATGCATTGGTTCAACCACTAAAAGCCTTGTTGCAGCATACATGAGTAAGCGTAAGTATAAGTGGAAAAAAATATTTTTTGCAACACTATGGCTGCTCGCGGGTATAGGGGTAGTGGTGCTGCTGGGTGCGGCAATGCGGCAAAAAAACAGGAAGCTTTGCTCAGATGTGAAAGTGGAGATCAGGGGGGCGGCAAAGCAACTATTCATTGATGAAAAAGAAGTGCTGGACATCTTGAATGCGATGGGCAGGGTGTCAGGCAACCGGATAGCATCTCTTAACCTGCGGATGATGGAAACGGTAGTAGAGAAAAATCCATGGGTTAGTAATGCGGAAATGTTCCTGGATAATAACCGGGTATTGCAGGTAATCATTTATGAACGGCAGCCGGTGGCAAGGGTGTTTTTACTGGATGGTGGTTCTTTTTATGTAGACAGTGGATCACTCCGTTTACCCCTGAGTGAGAAATTATTGGTTCGGGTGCCGGTATTCACAGGCTTTCCATCCGATAGAGCCATATTAGCCGCGCCGGATAGTTCCTTGCTGAAACAAATAGTAAAACTCGGACAATATGTATTAGCCGATTCATTCTGGATGGCACAGGTGGCCCAGATTGATATAACGCCGCAATCCAATTTTGAACTGGTGCCTGTGATTGGCGATCATATAGTGGCGCTGGGAAATACGGATTCGCTTGATAAAAAATTTAACAGGCTCTATACATTCTATCAACAAGCCTGGCTGCAGAATGGTATCAATACTTATGAAAAACTGGATGTGCAGTTTGATAACCAGGTAGTGGCGGTTAGAAGAGGAACTACCAAAGCGGGGTTGGATTCTGCCAGGGCAGGGGAAGGAAACAATAAAGCAAACCATTAAACGTTATCATTATACAACTAAAAAACACCATTTATGAATCACAATGAGTCACCAATCATTGTTGGTCTTGACATCGGAACAACTAAAATCGCCGCTATTGCCGGCAGGAAGAATGAATACGGCAAGCTGGAGATACTCGGGTTTGGCCGGGCCAACAGCAATGGCGTACAACATGGGCAGGTGCTGAACATAGATCAGACCATCAAAGCCATCCGGCAGGCATTGGAAAATTGCAATGAAAGTAATCCCGATCTGGAGATCAGCGAAGTGTATGTAGGTATCGCGGGCCATCATATCAAAAGCCTGCAAACCCGCGGCGATATTGTTCGCCAGGATCCTGATACAGAAATCAAGCGTCCGGAAATTGAGCAACTGATCAATAACCAGCGTAAAACCTTTATACCTGCCGGTGACCAGATCATTGATGTGATTCCACAGGATTTTCATGTAGATAACATCCAGAACATTAAAGATCCTATTGGATATAATGGTGTGAAAGTGGGCGCTAATTTCCATATCATTACCGGCGACAGGAATGCGATCCGCAATATTAACCGTTCGGTTGACAGAAGCGGTTTAACCACCAAGGATCTTGTATTACAACCATTGGCATCTGCCAGCGCGGTAATGAGTGAAATTGATATGGAAGCCGGTGTGGCTATTCTTGATATTGGTGGTGGTACCAGCGACCTGGCTCTTTTTTATGAAGGTATTCTGAAGCATACCGCGGTGATTCCATTTGGCGGTGAAAATATTACCAACGATATCCGCATGGGATTGGGTGTTTTGAAGAGTCAGGCGGAAGCCATGAAAGTTCAGTTTGGCAGCGCATTGGCTGATGAGGCAAAAGCCAATGCCTATATCACTATTCCCGGTTTAAAAGGGATGCCTGCTAAAGAAATCAGCGTGAAAAACCTGGCGGCTATTATACAGGCAAGAATGAGTGAGATACTCGATTTTGTTACCTATCATTTAAAACAGGTGGGCCTCGATAGCCGCGCATTAAATGGCGGTATCATTTTAACCGGTGGAGGTTCGCAGTTGAAACACCTGATACAGTTAACAGAATATACTACCGGATTGAATGCGCGTATCGGTTTGCCTAATGAGCACCTGGCACCGAACCATATTGATGAATTAAAGAAACCTATGTACTCAACCTGTATCGGTCTTATCTTAAAAGGGTATAGCGATTACGACTTTAAGTACAAAGAGTTTACAGAGAAATTCAGGAAAGTGGAAGTGCCAAAAATACTGATGGTTCCTCAGGCGGAAATACCTGTAGAAGCGCCGGGCATTAAAGGAGTAGTTGATGTATCTGTAAGAAAAGGTAAGTTCTGGGATAAGTTTAAGAATAACCTGATCGATATGTTTAAAGAAGAAGAAGACCAGGTAATAAAATAAAATTGCGCTAATGCCCGTTTATAGAGCATTGGTTTTGCAGAAACCCGTTATATCACTAAAAAAAAGAAAACTATGATTCATTTCGATCTTCCCAAACAAAAATCTTCCATCATCAAAGTATTGGGTGTGGGAGGTGGAGGAAGTAATGCGGTTAACTTCATGTTTGAAAAGAATATCGAAGGTGTTGATTTTATCATTTGTAATACAGATGCGAAGGCCCTTGAGCAAAGCAATATCCCTAATAAAATACAGCTTGGGCCGCACCTTACACAGGGTTTAGGCGCCGGCGCCAATCCTGAAGTAGGTAAGAAGGCCACAGAAGAATCGCTTGATGAGATCAAACGAATACTGGAAGTAAATACCAAGATGGCTTTTATTACCGTAGGTATGGGCGGCGGAACCGGAACCGGCGGCGCCCCCATTATTGCACAGATCTGTAAAGAACTGGGTATCTTAACTGTGGGTATTGTTACCACACCTTTTGGTTTTGAAGGACCACGCCGCCACCAGCAGGCGGAAGAAGGTATCATGCAACTGAAACCTTATGTAGACACTTTGCTGGTAATCAGTAATGATAAATTGCGGATGCAGTATGGTAACCTGAAAATGAAAGAAGCATTTGGTAAAGCGGATAATGTACTGGCTACGGCTGCTAAATGCATCACGGATATTATTAACAGCCGCGGACATATTATAGTAGATTTCGCGGATGTTTGTACAGTGATGAAGAATGGTGGTGTGGCTATTTTAGGTAAGGCTGAAATAGAAGGCGAAGACAGGGCGCAGCGCGCCATTGAAGAAGCACTGGCTTCTCCTTTGCTGAATGATAACGATATCAGGGGCGCCAAATGGATATTAATCAATATCAACAGCGCCGAAGGTGAACATGAGTGTACGATGGATGAACTGGAAACCATTAACAACCATCTCCGCATGCAGGCAGGTGAATTTACTGATGTGATCGTGGGAATGGGTTATGACAGCACTCTTGATAAAAAGATAGGTATTACTTTGATAGCAACCGGTTTTGAACATAAGGATCCTTTTGCCAAACCCGTTGTTGCCAGAAAAGCAGAGCCGCAACCGGAGAAAGTAGTAATGGTATTGGGAATGGATACCGATGAGCCACAACCCGCACCACGGCCTGTTCAGGAAGTACCGGTAGAAGAGAAAGATCCTTTTGCACCAAGTATGCATGAAATGCTGCCACTGGAAAAGATGCTTACCGTATTTAGTAAACATGATTTCAGTTCAACGCCTGTTCAGGTATATGAAGAAGTGCCGGTAGCCAAAGAATCCGCTGTTTTACAGTTTGAACTGAATCCGGAAATACCAGCCGAAGTAAAACCGGAAGAGCCGGTAGCAGAAGTACAGATACCTAAAACGGAAATAGAAGAACTGATGGACTTCCGGGTAAATGAAAAACCGGCTGAACCGGTTTCGCGTTTATCCGGTATGTTATGCAAGCCATCCAATATTTATGCAGAGCCTGAAATGGACATACAGGCGGCTGTTATTGCGCCGGTGGTTGAAATGAAACAACCGGAACCCGTTAAGGCAGAAGAACCACGGGTTATTGGAAAACCGGCAGAGGCTGATATGGATATGCATATAGTAATGAAGGACAGGGAAACCATTCCTGCACCTGCTGCTGTTCATCATCGTGCAGAACCTGCTGCAGGCTTTACCGGTAATTCGATACCGGATGAAGTAGAGGAACAAAAGCGCCGTGCTGCCGAGCGGATACAGAAATTACGTAATCTCTCTTACAATATGAATACGGCTGATAATAACCAGGAGTTTGATGCGGTACCTGCTTATGTTCGCCGTAATATGGAATTGTTTGGTAACACACTTAGTTCTGTAGAAAATTTCTATAGTAAGTACACCGTAGGTAAAGATGAGAATGATCAGGCACAGATATCTACCATCAATACTTTTCTG
>CAYHTC010000113.1:0-7758 GCA_964359445.1 uncultured Sediminibacterium sp.
AAGTTACCGGATCCGGCCAAAATGGGTAATGCGTGTAGTTTTTTCAAAAATCCGCTGATACCGGTAACTCAATTTGAAGAACTTAAAAAATCATACCCGTCAATTCCCGGATATCCGGCTCAGGAAAATAAAATTAAAATAGCCGCAGGCTGGCTGATTGAACAATGTGGATGGAAAGGATACCGCAAATCAGATGCAGGCTGTTACGATAAGCAGGCACTGGTATTAGTCAATTATGGTTGTGCAACCGGACAGGAAATTCTGGCCCTATCCGAGTTAATTATACAAACAGTGACGGCTAAATTTCATATCGTACTGGAAAAAGAAGTCAATATCATTTAAATGATTTTCCGGTATAAAAAACAAAGAGGGCCATCATCATACGATGGCCCTCTTTTACTTACTAATCCAGTCTCTTTATTGATCAATAATATTTGAGTCTCATTTCAACACGACGGTTAAGTACACGTCCTTTGGCCGTTTTATTATCAGCAACCGGTTTAGTGGAACCAAATCCTTCAGAACTTACTCTTGAAGCATCAATACCGGCTTTAGTGGTCAGATAGTCATAAACCGATTTTGCACGGTTCTTACTCAAAGGCTCATTTATTTTATCAGAACCGGTAATATCAGTATGGCCTTCCACATCCAGTTTAAGCGCCGCATCTTCTTTCAGAATGGCAGCCACATCATTTAATGATTTAAATGATTTAGCCAATAATTTAGCGCTACCTGTAGCAAAGAAAATATTTTTTGCATAGGTGGCCACTTTCTTGATCACTTCTTCTTTCACTACCGGACAACCATTGTTTTCTCTAACACCTGGTACATCCGGGCATTTATCTTCTTCATCATTAATACCATCCTTATCTCTGTCAGGAATCGGACAACCCTGATAACGGGCAACACCTGCCGCATCCGGACATTTGTCTTCTTCATCATTGATACCATCTTTATCTCTGTCAGGAACAGGGCAACCATCATATTTAGCCAATCCTTTTACGGTAAGGCATTTATCGTTCTCATCATTGATACCATCACCATCAGTATCAGGAACGGGGCAGCCATCATATTTAGCTATACCGGCAACGTCGGGGCATTTATCCTTGCTATCCATGATACCATCACCGTCTGTATCTTTCTCAACCGGAGGTGGAGGTGGGGGTGCCACTACCAACGCAATTTCTTTCTTTTCTTTCAGTGGAGAACCAATACCAATTGAATAATTAAGATGATTCGTTGCAAAATTTGAAATTTTTGCATTATAGCCGAATAAGGTATGTACATAAGTACCTTCACCAAGATCAAATTGTAAACCCAGACCAGTTGGCATGTAAGCTGCGAAATATGTACCACCATACATAGAAACACCCATACCGATATTAAGGTAAGGAACTACAAAATATTTGTCCCGCAGCAATTTGATATTTAAACCAGCGGAGGTCTCCAATAAAAATCTACTATCAGTAGAGGGTGCAACGCCCGAAAAATAAGAAAAAGGATATTTTACAAATGAACCTGCAAGGGTACCAACAAAATCAACATGCTCTGTTAGACCTTCATAATACTGGAAGCTCAGGCCTGGCGACATGTCTTTTAATTTTGCCCACTGTTTTTTAGATAAGACAGAGGACAGCGAAGTATGATCAATCAGATTAGCTGTGGTCATATCTTTCAGAAAAAAATTGACCGATAATGTGGGCCCTTTTTTATAGCTGACCGGGGTCTGTGCAAAAGATCCGGCTGACAAACCAATAGCTATCATGGCAAAGAGTAATTTCTTCATAATACGAGTTTTAGTAGTTGGGGCAAAAATACAGTCAGAATCTGACTTTTAAAAATTATGATAACTTTATATTATACCCATTTTATTCCAAAGTCCCTTTTGCCACAACTTCCACTCTAACGCTGGTAAGTCCTTTTTTGATAAAATCAAGGCGATTTGCCGCGATTCTGCTTAGATCTACTACCCTTCCCTTCTGCTGCATCCGTTTGTGCATCCTGTCGTTTATTCTCAATATGATGGATTTGTTATTTTTGAGATTGGTTACCCTAACCCAGGTATTGAGCTTAAAATTATTGCTGGCGGCAGACATTTTATGGTTTCTATAGATTTCACCGGTTGCCGTTTTGCTTCCATCCAGGTTGCTGCTGTAAAAACTGGCGATGCCAAAAACTGTATCCCTGTCTGCTCTTACAGAATCAACTACAACTGAATCAGCCTGTAAAACCGAATCCCTTCCTCCTGTAATGGTATCAATGACTTTAATATCCGTGGGTAGTCTGACAGAATCAACGTACGGGATAAATTCAATGGTTTCAACCGTAACCCTGGTTAGTCCATCATACATAAAATTCAATTGCCTGGCGGCAAGCCTGCTAAGATCTACTACCCTGCCTTTCTTCTTCATCCGGGGGTGCATCCGGTCGTTAATGCGAACAATCACTGTTTGTTTATTACGAAGATTGGTTACCAGAACCCAGGTATTCAATTTGAAGTTATTACTGGCAGCCGTTAGCAAATTATTCCGGTAACGCTCACCGGTTGCTGTTATAGAGCCGTCCAGGTTCGCACTGTAAAAGCTGGCAATCCCGGTAACTTTTTTTCCCTTTCGTATAAAGCTTTCCTTACGGATATTTTCGACAACAGGGGCAGGTAACTTTGCTTTATATAAAGTATCTACATTAGAACTATCAATTGAATTTGAATTAATTAAGACAATTTGTTCAACTTTAATTTTAGTATTTCCTGTTTTCAAAAAGTCCAATACTTTCGCTGCCGCCCTACTCATTATCATGACGGGAGCCTTTTTCTTCCCGGATATTCTGTCGTTCACCCTTACAAAAACAGTCTTCTTATTTGAGAGATTGGTTACTTTAACCCGGGTATTTAATTTAAATGCGTTAGTTGCGATTGTAAAATCCGCATTACTGAATTTCTCACCACTGGCAGTTTTAAAGCCATCGGCCTTGCTGCTAAAGACAGAGGCGCTACCGGTTGTGGCTTTACCAACCACCTTGAAAATTTGTGTATGGCCGGATATGGTATTATGTATACTGTCCGGCTTACCCATCAAACTATCCTGCTGCGCCTCTACCGAACCGAATAAGTGAAGAAACAGTGCGAGTGAGAAAAAAAATTTAATCATACAGGTAAAATTTGAAATAGCAGCCTACCTTGTTCCATCAGGGTTAAAATAGTCAGACCTTTACCCATTCGTATGGGTGCCTGTTCTGAACAATGGGAATTATTTGAATAGGGGCGTTAACAATAAATTTATGCATAAAATTTATAGTTCAGTAACCTCTACTACTGCATTGATATTCAGTGATCCATGAATATGTGGAAATACTTCATTAATCGAACCGGCCAGCTCAAAAACCAATGGGCGCTCTACCTTTGCTTTTTCAATTTTCAACTTGAGCAAGCCTTTACATCCCTGGTAATATCTTTCCAGTACGCCCGCTACCTGTGCTTCTGTACTGCAGTGAATAAATCCTTCAGTTGCCAGGGTATCTGAATCGTAATGCCCTAATTTCTGTGCTTCTGCCCATTGTTCCCTGGTGGTAACATGGTATATATAGTCTGATTCCATCTGTAGTTTATTAAATGTTCAATTTTGCTTTTGAATCGGATGTTGCCGGATCACAAAATTACGGCCTTTATTTTGTGATCCAGCAACATCAGATCAACAAGAACAAGGGCGGTAACTGCCTCTAAAATTACGGGTACCCGCAGGGCAATGCAAAGATCGTGGCGCCCCTTAACTGAAAAAGGACTTACCTGATTGGTCTCCCGGTTCCAGGTTTGCTGTTCTTTTGGGGTAGAAGAAGTGGGCTTGACAGCTATTCTGTACACCAGTTCATTCCCATTTGTGATACCGCCCACAATACCACCGGCATGGTTGGTTTTGGTTTTGCCGGTTGCATCTTCAATTGGATCATTATGTTCAATGCCAAACATTTTAGCTGCCGCGAATCCTGCTCCAAATTCAATCCCTTTTACTGCCGGGATGGAAAATACAGCGTGACTAATCAGGGATTCTACTGAATCAAAAAAATGTTCCCCTAAACCCACGGGCAATCCGTTTACCCTGCATTCAACAATGCCACCAATACTGTCTTTAGCTTCAAATGCTTTTTGTAACCCAATTTCCAGATCAGACTCGCCCCCTATCTCCAATATAGTAGCTTCTACTGCTGTTCCCTCCTGAGTAACCTGCGGATATTTTAAAAGCTTTTTGGCAATCACACCTGCTGCAACCAGACAAACTGTTAACCGGCCACTGAAATGCCCTCCACCCCTAAAATCTTCAAATCCCCCATATTTTGCGTGGGCGGTAAAATCAGCATGTCCTGGCCGTGGAACTGCCCTTAGTTTCTCATAATCAGCGCTACGGGTATTCTTATTTTCAAATAATATAGTAAGCGGTGCACCGGTTGTTCGCCCATTAAATATGCCGGTTTTAAAAATTGGTATATCGTCTTCTTTCCTGGGGGTAGTTCCTTTTTGAACCCCACCTTTTCTGCGTTCAATATCTTCTATAAAATCTTCCGCGGTCAACGGCAATCCCGCAGGGCACCCATCAATCGTTAATCCCACGCATTCACCATGCGATTCGCCAAAAATATGAATGCGGAATATGCGGCCGAAACTGTTCAAGGGGTATAGTTTATTGATTTATTTTGATGTGTGCTCCTAATAGTTTGATATGTTCATAAAATGCAGGATAAGATTTATTAATGGCTTCTGCTTCTTCAATTACCACTGTTCCATCTGCCCGTAAGGCAGCTACTGCAGAGGCCATTGCAATCCGGTGATCGTGCCTTGAATGTGTTGTTGCTGCCTGTACACCAGTTCCGCCTTTTATCAGCATCAGATCATCCTGCAAAATAATTTCAATACCCAATTTAGCGAACTCTTGCTGTAATGTGAGTGCCCGGTCACTTTCTTTATGAGCCAGGCGGTGAACACCTTCAATAACCGTTGTTCCTTTACAATAGGCAGCGAGCGCTACCAGGGGGGGGAACAGGTCCGGACAGTCATTGGCATTGAAATGAAAAGCTTTTAGAGGCAACGGCCCGATTTCTATTTGTTCGGCCCGTATGGAAAGTTGGCATCCACAATCTGTCAGGGCCCGTAATACAGCCTTATCGGCCTGGGTAGAACAGGTATCCAGCCCTTTTATGGTAATGGGACCTGCTATCGCGCCGGCTACTAAAAGGAAAGCAGCTCCGCTCCAATCACCTTCAATGGTATAGTAGGTAGTCTTTGGTTGGGGGTTTGGTACTGCGTTTCGAAAGAAAAAAGTTTTATAGTCTATGTTGTCCACCTCCCATCCAAAATGCTTCATTATCTGTAATGTGAGATCTATATAGGGCTTGCTTTTCAGTTCCTTAACGGCAATAGTTACGTCATTAGCACCCGCTGCACTGTAGGCCATGAGCAACCCGGTTAAAAATTGTGAGCTTAGTGAACCATCCACTTCAATATTGGCTGGTTGAAGCGGTCCATGTATCTGTAATGGCAGTTTACCCTTATTCGATAGAACCTTTACGCCGAGTTTAGGTAAGATTTCATCAAAAAAATCCATCGGGCGGGTTAAAAGACTACCTGTGCCTGTTAAAGAGATTGGCAGATGACTTAATGCGGCGATAGGGGTGAACATACGAATACCCAACCCACTCTCGCCACAATTGACCTCATTATTTGTTGGATGAACACCGGTAGACGATATCTTCAAATCTCCATTCACTTCCCTTTCAATAACTGCCCCCAATTTTTGAATCACATCAATGGCAGCCTGGTCATCATTGCTCTTCCCCGGATTGGTGAGAATGGTCAGCCCTTTCTTTAATAAAGCAGCCGCACAAGCTCTTTGCATACTGCTCTTACTGGCTGCAGCATGAATGGTTCCTGATAATTGGGAGGGGCTGATTCTTACTTCCATTTTTTAATAGCACACTGAAACACAGATTTGACGGATTCAGATGGATGGTATTTCTGCAAATCCATCTTCCAGGATAAATCTGATGATCCTTAAAATTGTTTTAAAATATCCTGTAACTGCACCAATAATAAAGGCTGTATAACACCTTTACCCGTTTTGGTGAGCAAAATATAATTGATGCTCACATTGTCTTTCTTCTTGTCTTTCAATAATACTTTGAAAGCTTTTTTCGTATCAAACTTTGCAAAAGTGGGCAACCCATATTTGCTTAATAAGCTCACCAGTTCTTTTGTACCTGTATACCCCTTTAGTTGTTGTGAGATAACAGCGGCATAAGTCATGCCGATACTGATTGCCTGACCATGACTTAATTCATACATGTTTTCAATGGCATGCCCGAGTGTGTGTCCGAAGTTCAAAAGTTTTCTATCACCTTGCTCGAACTCGTCGCTAACCACCACTTTTGTCTTAATCAATACATTCCTTTCTACAAGTGAGGAAAGAAGCTTACTGTTTTTCTGAAAAGCGCTGAGTGTCTGTTGCTGAAGCAGGGTAAACATAGCTGCATCTTTGATACAGGCATGTTTTATGATCTCTGCGAATCCGTTCTGCCACTCGGTTTTGGGTAATGTCCGGAGGAAGGAAAAATCAAATAATAAGAATTTCGGCTGGCGAATTAATCCTACCATATTTTTATATAAACCCACATCTATTCCATTCTTTCCGCCAATAGAAGCATCCACCATAGCTAACAAAGAGGTTGGTACAAATCCAAATGGAATGCCACGCATGTAAATACCCGCTACATAACCGGTAATATCTGTAACTACCCCGCCACCCACACCAATCAGGGTTGTTTTACGATCTGCCCCAAGCGCAATCAGTTGGTCAATTACTACATCTGCAGTTTGCTGTATTTTATATTGCTCTCCTGCTTTCAGCACAATCGTATTCCAGCCTTTAAACCTGCTCTTGTGTTTGGCAAAAATATGTTCATCTGTAATGATGACAGCATTTTCCTTAGCCACCAGTTTTTCAAGATGGGAGAATTCAGCATCAAAAAAATATTGAACGATGCCGGCAGAGAATGTAAAAGTCTTTTTTTTCATCTGTCTCAATTAGCAGATTTGCGGATTATGGATTCATAATCTTATTTTGATGATTGATACTCTCCATATGAACGGCATCAAAATACCTGGTTACAAATTCTTTGCTTAATCCAAATTTTTCACCTTTGGCAAAAGCTCTTTCCAGGATAGCATTCCAGCGGTTGGTTTGCAGGATGGTAATATTATTGTCTTTCTTATACTTACCAATATTTTCCGCAACCTTCATACGCTGACTCAAAATCTGCATCAATTCATCATCAAGGTTGTTGATTTGCTGACGCAATTTTTCCAATGCTGCATGATATTCTTCAGAGGCTATATCTTCTTTTCTCCAACGAATGCTGCCAATTAATTCACCAAGTTGTTCCGGGGTAATCTGTTGTTTGGCATCGCTCCATGCATTGTCCGGATCAATATGGCTTTCTATGATCAACCCGTCAAAATCAAGATCAATGGCCGTTTGAGCCACTTCCAGTAAAATATCCCTTCTTCCACATATATGAGAAGGATCGTTAATCAGTAACAGTTCAGGATACCTGCGCTTCATCTCAATAGCTAAGTGCCACATTGGAGCGTTCCTGTATTCTGTATTACCATAGGAACTAAATCCACGATGTATTAAACCGATATTTTTGATACCGGCTTTGGCCACACGTTCCATAGCACCTATCCATAATTCCAGGTCGGGGTTAATGGGG
>CAYHTC010000114.1:0-7742 GCA_964359445.1 uncultured Sediminibacterium sp.
GATGGACTCATATCAGTTCCTTCCCTTACAAATGAATAGAGGTGATAGAGCATGCTATGAATATCCTGCTGTGACTGGTCATCACCCTCTACCAGTATATCACTTGTCCATAAAGCATCCCATGCTTTATTATGAAAATTAATTAATCGTTCCCTGCCTTCCAGTTTGGCAAAGATGGTCATTCGTTCCGCCTCATTCAATGGATCATCATGATGCGCAGATGTAATGGAAGACCCTGCAATGGAATACCGGTATGTCTCCCCCGCTTTGATGGTTTTGCTGAATTTCATGAGATGCATATTATTATCCCACATTTCATGTATCACCCTTGGCTCCTGCCCGTGCGCTTCACTGAATAAGAAAGTATTGGAGGCGCACATCAATAATTTTCCGGTAGGACTTTTAGCAGAAGAAGTAAGCAAACTGATAACCACATGTGGCCTATCTATCTCATTGTAATAATTCTGAACCTCTTTCAACGCATCAGGCGCTTCCATTACACTGGCTGATCCGATCGTGATATTTTTTTTAGCTGTAACAGTTACATCCATCAATACCGTAAAAGGGAGTTGGCGCAGAGAATAATACGTATAAGAAACTGTGGCTTTGTCGCCATAATCAAAAGTAGTTGTGAAGCCGGCATGTTTCATATCCAGTTCCTGCTTCAGATGGGAAGCTTCTTTGGCGCCTATCCGCCTGCCATCAATATCCAGTTGCATATTCAATAAATTAAAACTGCGCAGAAAATTGCTTACCCTGCCACGGCCGTAGAGGTCGTAAGCGCCTGCCAGCACTACATCTTTCACCTTAAAAGGCTCTGGCGATGAAACAATCCCAATCATCCCATTGGCAACAGTGATGCCATAATAGCTGGAAGGATCGATTTTACCGGCAGTAATTTTCCAGGTATCTATCGATTGAGAGAAAAGGATATTGAATGAAAAAGTCAGGATAACACTAAAGCAAAAAAACGGGGTCTTCTTCATAAAAGCAATCAATTATGTTGAGTATCTAAATTACAATTTAAATTTGCGATTGGTGATTAAGTTTTACGGCTTGTTGGAGCTTTAAATCTTAATATTGTGCCATAAAACAAGGAGTTGGTATATGAAAAAATGGATTTTGATTCTATTGGCAATTACAGCAGCAGTAACGATATCCATCTTTGTATTCATTCCCGGAGATATTACAGTGGCAGGAGATAAAAAGGCGAATTGCCCTGCAGCTTCCATCAGCCGTTTGTTTGAAACTACAGGCGCCCTGCAAAAATGGTGGCCCGGAAAAATCATCAGTGACCCGGTATATATGTATCAGAATACCCAATACACGATACCAAAATCAAATTCGGGCACCCTTTCCATACGGGCCGTTTCCGGCCAATTAACTTTAGCAGGAGAAATAACTGCCATAATAGTAGACAGAGATACCTGTGCCATTGAATTCCGATACCGGTCTTTGGTATCAGGACTAAACCCCATCCATAAACTGAACTATTATTTCAAAGCGATAGCCATCAAAAAACAGTTGGACAGTATTCTTACAGCGCTAAAACAATTTGCAGAGAAAAATGAAAATATCTATGGGATCAGCATTCTTCAGGCGAAGGTGAAAGACTCAACGCTCATCTCTACATCAAAAACATTTAATCAATATCCAGCAAACGAAGAAATAGCGAAGCTGATTGACAAATTAAAAACACACATAGCTTCAAACGGGGGAGTAGAAAAAGATTTTCCGATGCTTAATATCAATCTAACTTCTGAAAATAAGTATGATGTGATGGTTGCCATTCCACTGGCAAAGGACATCCGGGCCAATGGAGATATCATTATTAAAAAAATGGTGCTGGGTAATATTCTGGAAGCAAAGGTAACCGGAGGGCAAAGCAGCATTCTAAAAGGTGAGGCAGCGCTGAAAAATTTTATCCTCGATTATAATAAGGCTTCTCCGGCAATCCCTTTTCAATCTTTGGTAACCGACAGGGTAAAAGTAAAGGATACCGCACAATGGGTTACTTATGTAAAGTATCCGGTTTTTTAAATTGAATGATCTGTAAAGAATCATTATTTTTAGCAAGAATATATGCCGGTTTTTGTTGAATATTTATCGCGGCAATATGACGTATTTGTCCTCTCAGTAGTAATCCATTTATTTTTTCAGTTGCAAATTTTCCATTCCCCTTATTAATGAGTACAGTGCCGTAATCTGCATCATATCTGCCCATCTGGATATTATTATCATAGTAATTCCCTACCAGTAAGATATCCGGTAATTTGTCGCCATTGGCATCAACCACCATGGCATCACGCACAGGACTTAACTGTGCTTTCCATGGCAGCGCTTCCGTAGTAAAAGACAGGTTGCCCTGATTGATTAATACCGCGCTGGAAAAGTAATCAGCGGTTAACTGTTGCGCCGTATTCAATTTTTTTTGTGAAAGAATTTCTGCTAAGCTTGCCCTGGCAAAATCTGCCGCATAGAGGAATTTCTTTTTAATAACAGGCATTTGTCTCTGCAGTTCCTCCTTATTGGCAAATGGAATCTCTTTCCCATCCAGGTAATAAGTGAGTATTTGTTCCTTTTTC
The DNA here is from genome assembly GCA_964359445.1 of uncultured Sediminibacterium sp. Classification (GTDB taxonomy): domain Bacteria; phylum Bacteroidota; class Bacteroidia; order Chitinophagales; family Chitinophagaceae; genus Sediminibacterium. Next base: position 2,586 of record CAYHTC010000114.1, read on the forward strand.
CCGTTGTCATCAAAGTCATTATAATATAACCGAACCGGTTCTTCCTTTGTTGCATGCAATCTTGAATTTAAACCAAGGTTACCCGCTATCAAATCAATATTGCCATCCCGGTTAATATCAACAGGCAGTACAAAGTTCCACCAGCCTTTTTTGTCGGTAACAACTTTTTTGGTGAAAGATCCCTTCGCATTGATGAAGGCATCAATACCACCCCATTCACTGCAAACAATTAAATCATTCAGCCCATCCTTATTCATATCAAACCACAAAGCCTGTGTTACCATACCAATATTGGCCAGTTCCGCTGAATATTTTTTAGTTACATCCGTAAATTTTCCCGTACCATCATTTTGCAGTAAACAGGATTGTGGTATTTTACCGTATTCCCATGGCACTACTCTTCCTCCAATAAATAAATCCACAAAACCATCCCCATTAAAATCATAAGGAGCGATGCAGGATTGTGTAACATATATATTACTGAATGCATTCGCGACCCTGGTAAACTGCGCTTTTCCATCATTCAGATATACCCGGGGCAGCAAATGTTCATCTTTACCATAATATTCATTTCCGCCACTGGCCAGTACCAGATCCGGGTGACCGTCATTGTTTACATCTATCCACTTCGCATCAACCGATTCGTACAGGCTATCCAATAACATGTTTGGCTGCCTGGTTTGAACAAAGCGGCCATTGGGCTGTTGCAGAAAAATGGCATCATGAAAAGTCCTGGAGGAACCTATATACACATCATCCAATCCATCATGATTAATATCGGCAACAGCCAATGCCGGGCCCTCTGTTGAAACCATGTGTGGAATTAAATACTCACGGTTGAACTCAATAAAAGGATTTTCCTGATGCACATAGTTAAGCCCGGTTTGTGCAGTAATATCTTCCATAGGTCTTGTTTCATTTTTAAAATAAGACCTGATCTGATTATAATCGAATACAGGAAGCCCTGTTTGATAGGTTATTGAAAGACGGGGTTGCTTTGGTTGGAGATTGACAGGCGTATAAGTATTATCCGGCCAAATTAAAAAAGCAGAGTCAATTTTTGTATTTGCCAATCCAATATGTATGGGAATAGCCATGCTTGATTGAAATCCCCTGGCAGGATTATTCTCATAGGTTCGTATACCCTCATTAGCGAATATCACCACTTTAGCACCCACTGCCTGACTATTATTGGCAGGACCTTTCAGGCTGATAGCCGCAAAATCCGCAGAACTGGTAGCATTGGTTTTATTTTCATAAATAAATACAGGGTCATCAATATTATTGACAACTACATCCAGATCTCCGTCATTGTCTAAATCGGCATATACCGCACCGTTTGAGAAAGAAGGCAGATCATTCAAAACAGAAGCCTTCATATCTTCAAATAAAAGATCGCCCTTATTATGATAAAATTTATTGGGAATTTTTATTTCAGGGAATTTATTAACCAGTGCCAGATCCTTATCATTCAATTTATTTTGTTGCAGTTTTTGTTGTACCTCATCACTTGATACAAAATTGATATAATCAATATCATTCATCCTTTTAGGAATACCATTCGAGATAAATAAATCCTTTAAACCATCATTATCAAAGTCCATCCAGAGAGGGGCCCAGCTCCAGTCAGTAGCATACACACCGGAATAAAATCCCGTTTCACTAAAATGGTTATCTTTCCTGTTATACTGAAGATTATTGCGGGCATACTGGTAATTATACCCAAAACTTAATTTACCGCGAAATATATCATAATCATCTTCTCCCAAAGATCTTTTTAAAATGGTCGGATCAGAGGGAAGCATATCCATTGAAATAATTTCAGGATAGCCGTCATTCGTTGCATCCGCCACATCAATACCCATGGAGAACTGGCTGGTGTGCATCAGTTGCCGATTATTCTCCTCGGTAAATGTTCCATCATGCCGGTTAATGTATAAATAATCATTTTCATGAAAATCATTTCCAACATATAAATCCGGCCATCCATCCAGGTTGATATCCGCTACTGCTACGCCTAACCCATAACTGATAGCAGAACTATTAATTTTTGATTGCCTGGTTACATCAGCAAAATGTTTACCATCATTACGATACATGCGATCTCCCGAAAGCGAATCATAGGTTCCCAAAAAACCGGCACGCGGGGCATATCTTGCTTCATGGTTTACAGAGTGGTTCAACAAAAACATATCCAGGTCACCATCGCCGTCATAATCAAAAAAAACCGCCTGTGTACTGAATCCGGAAAAATCCAAACCCCATTCCTTTGCTTCATCTGCATAAAAGGGTATCCCGTTTTTAATGCCTTTACAAACAAGGAGTTGATTTTTACCTTGTAATAAATCAAAGTTTCCTACACGGCATATATATATGTCCGCTAACCCATCGTTATTAATATCCACAACAGAGATACCGGTATTCCATGCCCCATCGTTTGGGATATTGGCTTCTCCGGTTACGTCTTTAAAATGCAGCTTCCCTTCGTTCAGATACAACGCGTTATTACCCTGATTGGCAGCAAAGAACAGATCAATTTTTCCGTCGTTATTAAAATCACCGGCCCCAATACCTGCACCATTATAGTAGTACATGTATTTAAATAAATTGAATTGCGGCGTGGGGTGCATTTTATTTGAAAAATCAATTCCGGTAATTTTTTGATCAAGGATTTCGAATACTATCTCAGGCTTTGCCACCTGCTTACAGGAAAACAAAACAAACCCCATCACTATCAGTAAACAGTGTGAACAAAAAAAATCAGTACTCTTATCCCGCCTCTTTCGCATAATTATTTTTTCGATAATGATAAGGGAGCCTTAACCGGTGAAGAAATTTCATAAAGAACCGGATACAGGCTATTGCGCAGGAAAAGAATATTTCTTTTGTTACCCGTTTTTATTTCCTGGATATCTCTAACCTGCCCGGTTATTTCCAGGCCGGATTCATTATAATCCAATGCTTTAAATGTTTTGTTCCCCTGATTCAGTAACAAGGAACCAAAACCGGCATCTATTCTTCCCAACTGGGGAGGAAAGCCAAATTCGTTACCTCCAATCAGTATATCCTGTTTGCCATCATTATTTATGTCGGTGCAATAAATGGCATTAGCAGAAGAAAACTGAACGGAGGGTGGCAGATTACTAATGGTAAATTGTCCATTCCCGTTATTCCAGGCAATAACAGAGCTGCAAAAATTAAAGGTTCTTACAACAGATGATTTAATAATATCGGCAGGAAACAGTTCCTGAATAGATTTATTGGCAAAAACCTCGTGTTTTAAATTCTGCTTTTTCAAAGAGGGTATTTGTTCTTCAACATCATGTTTTAAAAAAACAGTCACATCTTTCCGGTCGATTGTTTGGGTTACTATTTTTTCAAGGTTACCATTCATATCGTAATCATTTAACCACAACTTTACAGGCTTATCCTTTGTGGGATGCAGGTAACCATTCTCTCCGATATTTCCGATAATGATGTCTTTTCTGCCATCCCCGTCCAAATCAGCAACAGCAATGGATCTCCACCATCCAAACAGATCAGTCAGGTTGGTAGCTATCTCCTGAAATACATTATTATTATATGAAAATATATGAGGCGCCATCCAGTCTCCCACTATCATAAGTTCCGGTTTCGCATCGCCGGTTATATCCGCCCAAACAGCATCTGTTACCATTCCTATGGAAGCAAGTTTGGGCGCTTTTACCTGTGTAACATCTGAGAAATGCCCTTTACCATCATTTTGTAATAAAGCACTGTTTGGATTGGCCCCATAGCGATAAGGTGCATTTCTCCCTCCAATGAATAAATCCAGATCACCGTCATTATCAAAATCAAGGGGCACCGCAACTGCGGTATTGGCATTCGTATTTTTTAGGGCATCGGGCACAGAAATGAAATTTCCTTTTCCATCATTTGTATACAAATGATGCAGCATTAAAACACTGTTTGCCAACTGACGGTCACCACCTGCGCCAACAAATAAATCCAGGTCCCCATCGCCATCACTATCAAAAAATAAACAGGCCGTACTTTCTATACCGGCATCCTCCTGAAAAGCTTTGACGGGTTTTTTGATAAAAGTCCCCGCTTTTGTCTGCAGGTATAACTGGCCCCCCTTATTATTAGATCCGCAAATAAATATATCCTGTAAGCCATCGCCATTCACATCCCCTACAGTTGCCCTCGGACCCTCTTTCGAGAGCATGATCGGGATATTTCTTTCAGAATACAATTCCAGAAAATCGTCTTCCTCATGTTTATCGAAGACGGTTTTTACGGATTGCAATAAAGGTTGTATTTTCTTTTTTTGCTGTTGATAAAGAGGCGCAACGGCTGGTTCTGTTAAGGTATGAACCTTATTGATGGCCAGGTGGGGGTAACTGCTTACCCTACGGCCGGGCCATATTATCTGAACCGAATCGGCAGCGCTGTCTTTTCCTAATCCGATGATTGCTTTATAATCAACAGATGATTGAAACCCCCTGCTGGGAATAATTTCTCTACTCAATACCTGATCGCCAATGAATACTTTTATTTTTGCGCCAATGGCGAAAGTGTTATTTCCTGATCCTTTTAAAGAAAAAGCGATATAATTGGTCTTATTTTTTTCTATGCTTTTATTCTGATAAACAAAAGCCTGCTGATTAACATTATTAACAATTAAATCCAGATCACCATCATTATCCAGATCGCCATAAGCGGCGCCATTTGAAAATGAGGGCTGTGTAAAGCCCCATTTATCGCCTGCTTCCTCAAAGGTTAATTTACCGGTATTTCTATACACTTTATTTTTGAGCGGGGTTGAGGACATCTTATTAATAACATCATCCACCTCTTCTTTCTTTCCGGTGATCACCATTTTTTGCACTACATCATTTGCAAAAAAATCAATAAAATCCTGATTGGTTAAATCATGAAAAATGCCGTTGCAGATATATAAATCCGGGAAACCATCATTATCCGCATCGAACAATAATCCACCCCAGCTCCAGTCTGAAGCAGGTACACCGCTATAATTGGCGATCTCCATAAACTTTCCGTTCTTATTATTCAACTGAACGGTATTCTGCATAAACTGATGATAGAATCCGGAATTTTCTTTTAAACGGTAAACATCAATATTATCAAAGGAGGTAGTGGTCTTCAACCGGAAAT
>CAYHTC010000115.1:0-7625 GCA_964359445.1 uncultured Sediminibacterium sp.
AGGGCATCAGTTTCAAATGCGGCGTATGACGTTGTTTGTTGCATCCACCATCAGCAAAAAAATAAAATTTTTAAGTGAAATAGAATTGGAAGAAGGTGGAAAAGAAATTGCTGTGGAGTTTGCATCGGTTGATGTGGAGTTTCATCCTTTACTCAATTTACGGGGTGGTATAGTGCTAAATCCCATCGGCGCATTTAATCAAAACCATGATGGCCCCAAGTGGGAATTTACCGACAGGCCTATATCTGCTACGCAAATGCTGCCTGCCACCTGGAGCAATGCAGGCTTTGGTTTTTACGGCAAGCAATACAGTAAGGATTGGATGTTTGGGTATGAAGCTTACCTTACTGGCAACTTTGATAACTCCATTATTGATAATGCAGAGAATAAAACTTTTTTACCTGCTGCCAAAAAAAATAAAGAACGGTTTGAAGAAATAAACAGCGGCCTGCCATTGCTAACCGCAAAAGTGGCGGTGAGGAATAATAAGATTGGTGAACTGGGTTTATCATACACGGGTGGTGTGTACAATAAATTTCAGGATGATGGTTTGCAGTTGGATGAAAAAAGGCGGGTGGATGTTTTTGCCATTGACTTTAACAGCACCATTGCCAAAACAAAAACATTTATTACCGGCGAGTGGGCATGGGTAAAAGTAAATGTGCCATCCACCTTTACCCAGCAATACGGAAATAAGCAACAAGGTGGTTTTTTAGATATAGTACAGCCAGTTATTAAAAAGAAAATGCTGGGCTGGAATGATGCAGTGCTGAACATTGCCTGCCGCTTTGAATATGTGGATTGGAATGTTGGCAAATTCAGCAGCTCCGGCGGCAATATCAGTGAGCACCTTTGGAGTATAATGCCAGCAGTATCTTTTCGTCCTACATCACAAACAGTTTTTCGGTTTAATTACCGTCACCAGCGGCAAACGGATTTATTGGGTAATCCACCGGCAGTAACAGGTGGGTTTAGCTTTGGGATTTCAACGTACTTTTAATGAAAACCAGCCTTTTGCAACCATGTGGTAACATTCTATTTTTAAAAATTAGTTCCTATATTTGCACTGATGAAATTTTTCTTCTTCATAATCAGTTGCTTTATGCTCTACATGTCGTGTCTGCCTTGTGGCGACAGCAGGGAGTTGTAATGCACCAGTAGAAGTCAAAGTTTCCGCTCCCGATAATCATCAGCAACATCAACATTCCAAAAAGGATTTGAAGATAAGTACGATGCTATGTCGCTACGAACAATTCAGGACTGGATTGTAAGAAGGCAATTATTAGGTACACCCGGCATCGCCGATGTAAGCAGTTTCGGTGGCCTTTTAAAGCAATATGAAATTGCATTGAATACAGATAAGCTTCGCAGTTTTAATCTCACCATTACTGATATATTTAATGCATTTGAAAAAAATAACCAAAACACCGGTGGTGCTTACATTGATAAAAAACCAAACGCCTACTTTATCAGAAGTGAAGGGGTTATTAAAACAACCACTGATATTGAAAAAATTGTAGTAACACGTACCACTGCTGGAATACCTGTATTAATTAGAGATATTGCAACAGTACAGTTAGGCCATGCTACTCAATATGGTGCTTTAACCCGCAATGCCGAGGGTGAAGTGGTAGGCGGTATTGTGTTAATGCTAAAAGGCGCAAATTCCAGCATCGTTATTAATAGTGTAAAAGGGCTTTGTTGCATGAATAGTTTCTATTTGTGCAACCGGCCTTTTAATTTATTTTAAGCTGTCAATTTACTTTTATACTTATTGGTTTTGCAACCTGTAACATAATATTTAAGATCTTACAACCGATAGCCACCTCTGTTTTTTGGTTGCCGACTACCCTTGCCGAAAGATGATCGCCAATAACAGCTTTGTATCTAAACATGGCTGTTTCAACTTTACTTCGCTGGTGATAGCCGCTTTGTTGCTTCCATTTCTTACGTCCTATCCGTTTTATCTTTTTAATCGATTCGTTGCGTTCAACAAGGTAGTTTAATCCCTTTCTATTAATCACAGAATTAGATTGAGGGGGAATCAACTGAATAATGTTCCTGGATTTCAGCATCTCCCTGAATTTATGTTTGTCATATCCGCCATCACCTCTTAAACTGCCTATTCGGAACTTCATCGATTTAATCAATGAGATACCGGCTGAACTATCTTCCACACTGTTTGATGTAAGGCTCACACCTTTGATCTGTTGGCTCCCGGCATCTATCGCCAAATGCATTTTCATCCACGTTCGGTGCTTACCTGCCCCATGTTTACGAACTTTCCATTCTCCCTCTCCATATACCTTTAATCCTGTACTATCCACCACTATATCTGTTATCCCACTGTTTTTCTTACTCTTTAGATTCACGCTTAATCCCTTACTACGCCTGCATATTGTCGTATATGATGATACTGGCAATTCCCATCCACACTGCTCAAAAAAACTACTCATAAACCCTTCCGTCTGGCGCAATGCCAAACTGTATACGCTGCCTATCATCAAACATAGCTCTATCGCAATATCGCTATACGCATACTGCCCCCCGCGTTTTGATTTGCCTTCCCACTTCCATTGATCTGATAAGTCTGAACTTATCCATAAATTGATTGATCCCCGCCTCTTTAATCCACTATTATAGCTTGACCAGTTTGTTACTTTGTATTTATCTTTACTCATGGGTGGTTCTGGAGTTTTTTAGTTATATCACTATATCTATTAACTCTTTTACCACCCTATTTAGTATTATTCATGCAACAAAGCCGTTATGAGGTATTATTATCGACAGATAAGGAACTAAGCGGAGAAAAGATCATTCAGTATTACCGGCTGCGGTTCCAGATTGAGTTTCTGATCCGGGATGCGAAGCAGCATGGTGGATTGGAAGACTGCCAGGCAAGAGATGAACAGAAACTGCATTACCACTTCAATATGGCTCTGGGAAGTGTAAGTACAGCCAAACTGACATTGTGGGCAACCCTAAAGAACAAAAAAGAAGTGCCGTTCTCGATGCACAACATCAAACAGTACTTCTACAATAAATATTTGACAGAAACTATTTTTTCAAACTTAGCTTTAGACCTGAGTGAAAAATGATATCGGCAATGAAGAAAAATGAGGTTTTATTTTTAATTTTATAACCTATTGTAAGGGCTAAATACAAATTGTTCAATTAATGAAGCCAACGAAACAACATATTCAGGACCATGCCTTAAAACTGTTTAACGAAAAGGGGTTTGTAAATGTGCGTTTGCAGCATATCGCCGATTCCGCTTTTGTAAGCGTGGGCCACCTGGCTTATCATTTTAAAAATAAAGAAGCGATTATAGAATCGCTATATGATGAGCTTAAAGCAAAACAGGGATTACTGCTGGCTGAATTCAGGGTTGTACCTTTATTTGAGGATATTAATCGTTACCTTATTTCCACTTACCATCAGCAATCGGGGTATATATTCTTTTATGTAGACACCATCGAAATAGTAAGGGCCTATCCCCAAATACAAAAAAAATACAGCCAGCATATTCTATGGCAGTTGGCACAATTAAAACTTATGCTTGGGTTTAATATTGCCAGGGGGTCATTAATTCCATTAGCTGATCAGCAGGTAGACCATCTTTCGTGGCAATTGCGCTCAATAATAGATTTATGGCGGTATATCGTTAAAACCGAGGGAACAAAATCAGAAACGGAACAAACCTTTTTGAACGATATATGGGGAGTATTGACGCCGTTGTTCACTGATATGGGAAACAGGGAATACCGGCAATTACACTTGAAAGGTTAATTTCAATTGCTTAGTAAATTATTTTTGATTTTAATAAAATTCTCATTATTCTTGCCTTCAAAATTCACGATAGATGAAGTGGCGTACGCATCCATGCTTGGCTTTTTAGAAAAGCTCATTTCTACGGAACGATTCGGTTTAGCGGGCGATGCGTCATTTATTAATGATGACTTCTGGTTGCAGGATACAGCAGTGATAGAAAATGTGGAAAGAAGGAATGGAGAGTGGAATATCTTTCTTGTTTTTGCCCATCACCGCATACCACTAAAATTTATTAAGAGAAAGATTGCAAACTTTGGTTGCCCCAGGAGGGCCGCTTTGGCGGCACACTATATGAGGCGACAGGCGGCTAAAGACCAGCGTGGTACGCTTGTAGTAAATAGAGAATTGATTGAAATTAATTTTAACTGATTATGTCCACTACCAAAAATAAAATTATTGAAGTAAGCAAAGCCTTATTTTTTGAACAGGGGATAGCCAATACACGTTTGCAACAAATTGCCGATGCTACTTCGATAAGCGTTGGAAACCTGGCCTATCATTATAAAAATAAAGAGGCCATTGTAGATGCTGTTTATGAAAACCTTTTTGCGGAACTGTCTTCCATATTGTCGCAATACATTATTCATACTAACCTTCCTGGTTTTGATAAACAGTTCTCAGACTTGTATCATTTTCTTGAAAACAACAATTTTACTTTTAATAATACCTGGGAAATTGAAAGAAATTACCGCCAAATACAAAAGGAATGGCTCACTGTAAACAATAAAATATTGTTGCAACTCAAAAAAAGGATTGACGCTGGTATTGAAAATGGCCTGTTTAAGCCAGAGCCCTGGAATGGCGCATATGAATTACTGGCGCAAAACCTCCTGATTATTATCAATAGCTGGCTTCCACAGCAAATGCTCCGGAAAAAACCAGTATCGGAAGACTTGTACAAGAAATGCCTTTGGAGCCTACTTTATCCAAATTTTACCACAAAGGGGGCTTTGCTCTTCAGCCAAACAATTTTGCCGGATAAATTATTTTAGAAAATATTTGGTAATTAGAAAATAATTTCTAAATTTAGAAAAGTATTTCTAAACTGATTTTCTAAAAACGATTGTTTATGGCTAATGTTCTCTGGTTACAAGGTGGCGCCTGTAGTGGTAACACCATGTCATTTTTAAATGCCGAAGAGCCTACCGTTGTGGAACTGGTTACGGACTTCGGTATTAATATTTTATGGCACCCATCCATTGGCCTTGAAATAGGCCATCAGGTAACTCATCTCCTTCAGGATATCCTTAAAGGGAAAGTTCAAATGGACATACTTGTTTATGAAGGGTCAATTATCGAAGGCCCTAACGGAACTGGTACCATGAACTATTTCTGCGACAGGCCCATGAAAGACTGGATTAAAGAGCTTTCTGCTGTTGCCGGATATGTAGTAGCCATAGGTGATTGTGCCACATTGGGGGGAATTCCTGCTGTACCACCCAACCCGAGTGAGTCGACTGGTTTGCAATTTTTGAAAAAGCAAAAAGGTGGGTTCCTGGGTGCAAATTATGTTTCAAAAGGTGGTTTACCCGTTATTAATATTCCCGGTTGCCCCGCCCATCCGGATTGGATAACACAAATATTAGTGGCCATTTCTACAGGTAGAATTGGCGATGTATTGATTGATGATTTTCACAGGCCTAAAACATTTTTCACCGATTTTGTACAAACAGGCTGTACAAATGTGATAAGCTTTGCCCAAAAAGTGGATGGAGGTTTTGGAAAAAGAGGCGGTTGCCTGTTTTATGAGGTAGGTTGCCGCGGGCCAATGACAAGGGCAAGCTGTAATAGAATTTTGTGGAACAGAACATCCAGCAAAACCAGGGCCAATCATCCTTGCCTTGGATGTACAGAGCCGGGCTTCCCCCATCACGATTTGGAAAAAGGCAGCGTATTTAAATCGCTCAAATACCTTGGCTTCTTACCAAAAGATGTACCCGCAGGCGTTTCAAGACTTGGGTATTATACCCGTGCCGGCGTTGAAAAAGTGATGGGTGGTGTGGAACGGTTACTCGGCACTGAAAAGGAGCATTTAGAGACATCTAAATAATACCGCATACATGTGCCGGATGAAAGGAGCATAATGCCATGATACTAATTTGTTAAATGTTTTAAGCGTACAACAAAAATTAAACTAACATGCCAACAGTAAAAGAATTAAATATATCACCGGTAGGCCGTGTAGAAGGTGATCTCGATGTAAAAGTATATATGGAAAATGGGGTGGTTACACGCGCCCATACCCAGGCTGCCATGTTTCGTGGCTTTGAACGCATTATGCAGGGCAAAGATCCTCAAAGCGGTTTGATAGTAACACCCCGTATTTGTGGAATTTGCGGTGGTTCTCATTTGTATTGTGCTTCTTCCGCACTTGACACGGCATGGGAAACAACATTGCCCCCCAATGCTTTGCTGTTAAGGGCGATTGGCCAGGCTACAGAAACAATACAAAGTATCCCCCGCTGGTTTTATGCCATTTTCGCTACGGATATGGCCAACAAGAAATTTGCCAATAAAAAACTATACGGTGAAGTGGTAAAACGCTTTTCTGCTTATGTGGGCACCTCTTTTCAAAGCGGGGTTACTGCAAGCGCCAAGCCGGTAGAAGTATATGCTTTATTTGGTGGGCAATGGCCACACAGCAGCTATATGGTGCCGGGTGGTGTAATGTGCGCCCCAACATTAAAGGATATTACAAGGGCGCATGCCATAATGAACCAGTTTAAAAATGATTGGCTCGAAACCACATGGCTGGGCTGCTCAATAGAAAAATACAGACAGGTGCAAAGCTGGAACGACCTGCTGGCATGGGTAGATGAAAACGAGAGCCAGCATAATAGCGACCTTGGTTTGTTCATCAGAGCTTCATTAGAATTTGGCCTCGATAAATTCGGACAGGGATGCGGCAATTATATAGCGTATGGTACATACCTGCACAAAGACAAATACAATAGGCCAACTGTTGAAGGAAGAAACGATGCGCTTATAAGCCCATCCGGTTACTACAACAGCCACACCGGTCAATACAACGACTTTGACCATTTGCAAATTAAAGAACACGTTACCCATAGCTGGTACCAGGATTATAAAGCGGCCCATCCCTGGGATGAACCCATACCAACACCGGTAACCTCTCAAAACCTGGATAAAACAGATTTTAACAACAAATATAGTTGGGCCAAAGCGCCCCGTTATATGGGAAACGCTGCAGAGGCGGGGCCTTTATCAAGGTGCCTGATGTATGCAAAGCCCAATAATTTGGCCCATCAAACAAAAGATTTATTGATAAAGGATGCCATGGATAAACTGGGGCCAAGTATATTTTTAAGAACCCTCGCAAGGGTACATGAAGCGCCACTACTGTATGATAATATAGATAATTGGCTTCGTGAAATCAGGTTAGACGACGAATTTTATATTAAGCCGGTAGAGAGAGACGGAAAAGGATTTGGAGCTACAGAAGCTGCCCGTGGTGCATTGGCTCACTGGATTGAAATTGAAAACGGCGTAATTAAAAACTACCAGGTAATGGCTCCTACCACCTGGAATGTGGGCCCTAATGACGATTCAGGAAAATCGGGTCCAATAGAGTCTGCATTGGAAGGTATTGAAATTGAAGATGCCAATGACCCGGTTGAAGTGGGTTTGGTAGCCCGTTCATTTGATAGCTGCCTGGTTTGTACAGTGCATGCACATGATGCAAAAACGGGAAAGCAGTTGGCAAAATTTAAATTGTAATGCCTGATTTTTTATAAAGGAAGCCCGGCCAGCAACCGGGCTTTGTTTTTAATGTA
>CAYHTC010000116.1:0-7615 GCA_964359445.1 uncultured Sediminibacterium sp.
TTCAAAGAGTGAGTTGGCCCAGGCCGGTCCGAGGCCCTGGGCGTTTTTGCTCCAGGGTGTGGTAGGCAGGTTTCCACCAAAGATGGAAGAGCAACCGGTTGCATTGGCAACGATCATCCTGTCGCCGAATAATTGCGTCAGTAATTTTAAATATGGTGTTTCACCGCAACCGCTGCAAGCACCGGAGAATTCGAACAGGGGTTCCAGTAACTGAGAACCTTTTACAGTACCGCGGTTAACCCTTGTTCTGTCAATATCGGGCAGTGAAATAAAGAAATCCCAGTTTTGTTTTTCGGTTTCTTTCAGTGGCCGGACATCCTGCATATTGATAGCCTTATGACCTGGCTGTGTTTTGCTTTCTATCGGGCAAACTTCAACGCAAAGATTACAACCTGTACAATCTTCAACGGCAACCTGCAGGGTGTAAGATTCTGTGTCTTTGAAGAATTCTTTACCAATAGGTGCGGTATGTTTAAAGAAATCAGGGGCGTTTGCCAATAAGTCATTATTATATACTTTGGGACGGATAGCAGCGTGCGGACAAACAAAGAAACATTTACCACATTGAGAACAAAGGCCCGCGTCCCAAACAGGAACCTGCTCGGCGATATTTCTTTTTTCATAACGGGTGGTTGCAGATGGATAGGTGCCATCTGCGGGGAAAGCACTAACAGGCAGATCATCTCCTTCGCTGGCTATAATTTTAGCCAGAACCTTTTGCACAAAATCAGGTGCATGGCCAGAAACAGCAGGCTCAATGGCTTTATTGCCTATAGTAAAATTTGAATAATCAATCAATGATAAATTTTCAAGTGTTTTATCAACTGCATCAAAATTCTTTTGCACTACGGCTTCCCCTTTTCTGCCATATGTTTTTTTGATCGCGTTTTTAATATAACTGATGGCCTCATCTTTCGGTACTACATTCGAAATAGCGAAGAAGCAGGTTTGTAAAATAGAGTTGATACGGGAACCCATTCCGGTTTCTCTGGCAACCTTAGACGCATTGATTACATAGAGCTTCAGCTTTTTCTCTATAATTTCTTCCTGTATTTTCTGTGGAAGGTTATACCAAACATCTTCATTATCGAAAGGGACATTCAGTAAAAATGTAGCCCCGTGTTGGGCATCTTTCAATAAATCGTATTTCTCTAAATATTGAAAATGGTGGCAGGCAACAAAATTGGCGGAGTTAATCAGGTAGGTTGACCGGATAGGTTTTTTGCTGAAGCGTAAATGTGATACAGTTAGTGAACCTGATTTTTTAGAATCATATACAAAATAGCCCTGTACATGATTATCGGTTACATCGCCAATGATTTTAATAGTGTTCTTATTGGCGCTAACCGTACCATCAGCGCCCAGGCCAAAGAACAGCCCGCGGAACAGATGCTGGTCCTCCAGTGAGAATGTTTTATCGAAAGCCAAACTGGTATGGGTTACGTCATCTTCAATACCCACCGTAAAGCTGTTTTTTTGTTTGTCTTTTTTCAGTTCGTTAAATACGGCCATTACCATACCCGGATTGAATTCTTTGGAAGCCAGTCCATATCGGCCACCAATAACGGTTGGCATTGTATTTCCCCATCCTGCATGCAGGGCGTTGATCACGTCCATATACAGTGGCTCGCCAATAGCACCGGTTTCTTTGCAGCGGTCGAGTACCGCGATATGTTTTACGCTTTTTGGTATAGCACTGATAAAATGCTTCACAGAGAACGGTCTGAATAAATGTATATGCAGGTAACCGGTTTTTTCACCTTTTCTATTCAGATAGTCAACGGTTTCCTGAACGGCACCGGAGCCGGAACCCATGATGATGATGATATTTTCCGCTTCCGCATGACCATAATATTCAAACAGTTTATAGGCACGGCCGGTAAGCTGTTCAAATTTCTGCATTGTTTCCTCTACTATTTCAGGCACATTCCAGTGGTATTTATTACAGGCCTCCCGGCTCTGAAAAAAGACATCGGGGTTTTGTGCCGTACCACGAATATTTGGGTTTTCGGGGTTTAGTGAACGATAACGGTGGCGTGCTACATCGTTTACATCAATCATTTCTGTGATGATGGAATCAGGAATAATAGCTACTTCATTCAGCTCGTGCGAGGTACGGAAGCCATCAAAAATATTCAGGAAGGGAATACTGGAGCGTAAGGTAGCGGTTGTGGCAATCATGGCCATATCGTGCGCTTCCTGCGCACTGTTACCAAATAACATGGCAAATCCGGTAGAACGAACCGCCATTACATCACTATGATCGCCAAAGATCGACAAAGCATGCGTTGCCAATGTCCTTGCGGCAATGTGAAAAACAGTAGGGGTTAGTTCACCGGCAATTTTGTACATATTCGGTATCATCAGCAATAAACCCTGAGAACAGGTAAAGGTAGAGGCCAGTGCGCCACCCTGCAGTGCACCGTGTATGGCACCTGCCGCACCTGCTTCGCTTTGCATTTCTATTATTTTAGGTACTTCCCCAAAAATATTTTCTTTGTTATCGCTGCTCCATTCATCTGCAAACTCACCCATGGTTGAAGAGGGGGTGATGGGATAAATGGCACACACTTCACTTGTTTTGTAGGCAATATGTACCGCTGCTTCATTGCCATCAATTATGGCAATAGAGGAAGATTTTTTGGGAGCAACACCGGCATGCTTACCTTTTACAACGGGAGTTTCCATTTGTTGGCAATTTATTTATATAATAATAAGCACAAATTACAACTCCCTTCCCTTTAAAATATGATTAATATCAGCCTGGGGCATGATTTATATACAGTTCAGGTGATACTTCAGGCGATACGATGGCAAAAATAAATAGAATTATAATTTCACACCTAACCCAAATGTTACATAAAACATTTCTTTACCCCGTTCCGACAGATCCGGTCGCCCGGAAACAGTTACAAGGTTCTGCGGAATTACGTAAGAAGGTGTAATAGAAGCATTGAATTTGCCTGATACAAATACAACAGGTAGTGACAACTCATAAGAAAGAACATTAAATTGAGTAACCTGTTCAGTTGTTTGCCGTGTTACAGGAAATCCCAGTATACCCCTTTTTTCAAAATAGGTATTGGTAAACTTTTGTGTGCCGGCGTAAGCATATACTGAAGGATTGATAGCGATAGCCGAGTGATTCAGACCCTTCGTAAAAAGAAATAAATGGTCTAAACCCAGGGTTACACCTACATCTGTTTGGTTACTGAATTTCAGATCTGCACCCCCATTAATGTTTACGATCTTATTAAGATAGCTGAGGTTGATGCCGGTTTGAGATTTTAAAGCCGATTGAACCAACGTACTTTTTTCTTTGTATAAAAACTGAGAGTAAAAAAGATTCCCCGAAAAATGATCTGATTGCGGAAAACGATACCCCGTTTCAATGGTAGTGCCGGTATAACCTGTTGCCTGGCCCGTGGTTTGTACAAAGATGAAATTACCCTGTGCATACAATCCTGTTTTTGATTGAAAACCTACGGAAGGAAATAAGCCACTGCTTTTCAGGCTATCTGTCCTGCCGAAGTAATGTAAGGCGGATTGATAATTAACGGAAGCGCTAAACTCATCCTTCTGTACTTCTTTTACATTGCTTTCCTGTGAAAAAGAAAGTATTGGGAAAAACATCGCTATGAAAAGAAAATACCGGCAGTTGATGGTTCTCATAATCTTTGTTTTTAGTAATTAATTTGACAACACGGGTTTGAAACGGGGTATGTTTTTTAATCAGATCAAAAAGAGCCTGGACCGTTGTTTATTGTTTTCCGGCCTTTACAGAACCTTGCGCATTCGCTTCACCGCTGACTTTTACAGAAGGCTTCGCTGATTTTACTTTTTCTTTTGTTTTTACTTCGGTTTTAGCTGCCGCTTCTTTAGACCTATCGCCCTTTTCCATTACTTCTTCAGATTTGGTTTTCATTTCATTTTTAGTTTCACTCATTGGCAGCGTAGCATTTGCATTCGCATGTGCATTAGCTTCTGATACAGCCCCGGCACGAATAAGGCCTCTTTCTTCACCGCCCGCGTTACTGTTTGCATTTGCTTTGTTATTACTTTTTAAAGATGCATCAGCATTCACGGCCACCTTAGTATTATTTTTAATTTTTTTTCCTGACTGCAGAGTGGCAGTGGATGTTTGTTTTAAAGCGCCTGAGGTGGCTTTTACAGCATTGCCTGTGGTAACAGTTGCTTTCTGGGTTGCATTTACGGCAGCATTGGCTGCCTTAGCTGCATTAACAGTTGCATTTGCTGAGGCGTTTGTTGTGGTTTTTAAACCAAGTTGCGCCTGTGCAGCCTGAAAGAATAAGATAGAAGCGAGTACTGCGGAACATTTGAATAACGTTTTCATAAAAATGTGATTTAAGTTAAAAAATTTTTAATACAAAAAATGATATCCAAACATCGTGCCATTTAAAAATTAAGTTGTAAAAAAAATGCTAAATCAATGATAATTAGAACGTTAGAAAAATAAAAAAATACAAGATTGATAATAATTTACTGTATCTGGAAATCAATGCCCGACAAACGGCCGACAGCTTAAAAATTTAGTTGCACAATTAAATACTGTAGCCCGAAGATTAGTAAAGTGACTTTGTGTAAATTTTTTTACAGGGGAGCAAGGGCATAATTGGGAAAACACTACTCCACTATCCTCAACTTCGCATAATTCAACATAATTTTTTTCTCGCCATTAAGTTTGAACTGAATAGTGGCAACCGGATTATGTGCCGAGCCTTCAATTTTAGCAACCGTACCAAAGCCAAATTTCTGGTGTTCTACCTGTTGGCCTGCCTCAAGGTTTGAGGTATCGCTGGCCAGGAAGTTTAGACCAGGCACATGTTCCACCACTTTACCCGAAGGAGGGGTAATGGGCAAGTATTCGGGTTTTGAATTACGTGTCTCCGTTTTCTTAGCCGGAGGAGGTCCGTATTTTTTTTCTGCTCTGGAAGCCGCATCGCCAACTCCGCCACCGCGTTGTATACGTTCGAATCCACCACCCCAATCGGCGCCGAGGTTGCGCGCTCCACCGCCGGCATAACTTTTATCAATATGCTGTTCGGGCATTTCTTCAATAAAACGACTGGGTTCATTCTGAACCAACTGACCAAAACGATACCGCGAATTGGCATAGGTTAACCAAAGCCTGTATTTGGCACGGGTAACGGCTACATAAAACAAACGTCGCTCTTCTTCCAGTTCTTCCCTGGTATTAATAGCCATCGCGTTCGGAAAAAGGGTTTCCTCTATACCGCCAACAAAAACGTAACCAAATTCGAGTCCTTTGGCGGCATGTATCGTCATGAGTTTTACCACATCACTATTTTCTTTATCGTCATCCGCATCGGTTAATAAAGTAATCTGTTGTAAATAAGACCCCATGGTTTTATCTCCCAGCTCACCATCCTCATTGCCCGGACTTTCGGTCCACTCTTTAATCGAGTTCAGCAATTCCTGCAGGTTCTCATAACGGGCAAGCCCTTCAGAGGTTTTATCAGTAAATAATTCTTTTACTATATTAGTATGTTTACCTACCTGCACTGCCACATCATAGGCATTCTTAGCTGTGAGCATGCTTTGAAAATAGCGGATCATGGTTACAAAATTCGATAGGGTTTCAAGCGTGCCTGCTTTAAAACCAAATTCCGCCGCACGTGTTAACACGTCAAACATCGAAATGTTTTTTTCGTTGGCATAGATCAAGCATTTTTCAACCGTTGTTTTACCAATACCGCGCGCAGGGTAATTGATGATACGTTTTAGCGCTTCCTCATCTTTCGTATTTACCATCACCCTCAAATAGGCGAGGAAATCTTTTACTTCCTTACGCTGATAAAAACTAACACCGCCATAAATGCGGTAAGCAATGCCCATGCGGCGCAGACTTTCTTCAAAAGAACGGCTCTGGGCATTGGTACGATACAGGATGGCAAAGTCGCGGTTATAATAATGATTGCGTAGCTTCTGTTCCTGTATGGTATCTGCTACAAACTTTCCTTCATCATTATCAGTCATGGTTCTTACCAGGCAGATTTTTTCACCATCGCTGTTTTCTGTCCATAGATTTTTGGGAATCTGTCCTTTGTTATTACTGATGACTGTATTGGCCACACTCAATATACTTTTGCTGCTCCGGTAGTTCTGTTCCAGTTTCACCACTTTTACATCGTCATAATCTTTCTGGAACCGCAGTATATTTTCAATGGTGGCGCCGCGAAAACTGTAAATACTTTGTGCATCATCACCCACCACACAAATGTTTTCATGCATGGCCGCGAGCAATTTGGTTATCTGATATTGTACGGTATTTGTATCCTGGTACTCATCTATTAAAATGTATTTGAACTTACGTTGATATTTGCTTAATGCTTCCGGGCTGCTTTGCAGCAGTTCATACATTTTCAGGAGCAGGTCATCAAAATCCATTGCCCCGTTTTTAAAACAACGATTGGCATAGGCGGCATAAATCTGCGCGATGGCCGGCCGGTTGGCGCGTATATCTTCCTGCTGAAAATGATCAACAGCATACTCAGCGGCGCTAACCAGGGCATTCTTGGCAGAAGAGATACGATTGCCTACTACACTTGGCTTATAATGTTTATCGTCTAAATTGAGTTCATTGATTACGGTTTTAATTACCGAGCGACTGTCATCTGTATCATAAATAGTAAAATTATTCGGGTAGCCGATGCGTGGCGCCTCGGCGCGTAATATTCTGGCAAATACACTGTGAAAAGTTCCGATATATAAATTTCTGGCTTCAGAATTACCAAGAATTTTTTCTATCCGCTCTTTCATTTCTGCAGCGGCTTTATTGGTAAACGTAAGGGCGAGAATGTTAAAGGCATCTACTTTCTCTTTGTCCATCAGGTGGGCAATACGGGTAGTTAATACTTTCGTTTTCCCGCTTCCCGCGCCGGCTATGATCATTAATGGCCCATTAATATATGTAACCGCTTCACGTTGCGGCTCGTTCAGTTCTTCCAGATACGATTGCATGGCTGCAAGATAAGGTTTGAACCCGATTGACTGCTTTTGCGTGAATAAGTTAGGTGTTTTATACAGTAGGCTATTGAAGGGGTTGGAAAATGTATACAATTTCTCTTTTTTATATATGTTAAAGCTTTACTGCAATTCCCCAATTTTTTGCAACAGGGCAGTATAATCGGTATATTTGCTGTTTGCCAAAACCGGCCAGATACTGTACAGAACCCATTCGGGTGATCTGTTTGATCATTTTTTTATCATAATCAATAGCATAAATATGTATACATTAAAAAATACAAGATGGAGTTATATGGTGATGGCAATTGCCGGCTTACTGGTTTTTATGAGCATGGCTTTTAAAAAACCCACCGAAGGAGCCGCAACTTTATCGAACAAAACCACCATTGCAAAATCTTTTATGGAAGAAAAGATGGAACTTTATGAAAGCCTTAATTTGGATGCTTTGGGTTTATCACAGGAAGCATTTGCTTATGCATTAACCGGTTTTGAAAAATTAGTAAATGCCGGCAATATCCGCAGGGATGATATTTTAACGATACTTGATTTTAGTTTATCATCTGATAAAAAGCGATTATTTGTTATCAATATTGCCAGCGGTGAATTA
>CAYHTC010000117.1:0-7596 GCA_964359445.1 uncultured Sediminibacterium sp.
CCGCCTTCTCCTCTTTCGGTTTCAGTAAGTCCGGTACCCGGTATCCAGCTTATTTTTGCTACCTGCTGCAATACCATTTGCGCAATCCTGTCGCCGGTATGTATGGTTTGCGGTTCGGCAGACAGGTTAATTAAAATAACTTTTATTTCACCACGGTAATCGGCGTCAATGGTACCGGGGGTATTCAGGCAGGTAATCCCCTGTTTAATGGCCAGTCCGCTCCGGGGTCTGATCTGCAGCTCATACCCTTCGGTCAGTTCTACAAACAAGCCGGTTGGAACAAGGGTTCTTTCCATGGGTTTCAGTTGAATATCCTCCGAAAGGAAGGCCCTGATATCCATGCCCGAAGAACCAACTGTGGCGTATACCGGCAGGGGGTTATTAGACTGATTAATGATCTTCACAGTCAGATTAGCTATAGACATGAGCGCAAATGTAGGAAACTAAGTAATAATAAGATTTTCAGGTACATCCCAGGGAAGATTTATTATTTTTACGGTTATCAGGCAGGATATACTTAAAATCTGATCATTTTATGCTGAAAATCAAGAAAGCCTTACTATACAGCTTACCTGTCCTGATTGGATCTTTCTTTTTAAGCGCCTGTACCAAAAACATTACCCGGATCAATACCATTTATTTTAATGATTTTGAAGCTTTCGACTTGAAAACCATTGAAGTGTCGGGATGGCTGAACGGGTTATTCGGACCGGTGAATGATATACGGATAACCGATTTTAATGGAAACAAGGTACTGGGTCTGTTTAACAATGCCCTTGCGGATATAAAACTGAGAGATTTACCCGTACACCAGGCCTTAAGGGTTGAGTTGGATCTTTACCTGCACGATAACTGGAAAAATGATCTCTGGCAAATGAGTTTTGATGGCGTTCACCAGTTGATAACCGGTTTTTCAAATGACAGTACCGGTAAACAATCTTATCCCAATTGGATTGGTAATGGCTCATCCTTATTTGCTGCCGGTTCAGACGCCTTTGAAACCCAATTACCCGGCGCCTGCAGTCTTAGAAACTCACCCCGCGGAACCAGTATGTATAAAATAGCCAGGACCCTTGTCCATACCGGCAACAGCTTTGATTTTAATTGCAGCGATGCGGGCGAATTCTTTAACCTGCCTTGCCAGCGTAGCTGGTCTATGGACAATCTCAGGATCACCCTCATTAATAACCAGTAAAGGTTACAGAGTAAATGCAACGCTATTTAGAGAAGAAAGCAGCAACTTCATGAAAAAAGATTTTTTTTATACCCTACTACTTTCTTTATCCAATATACTCTTCCCCATCCTGACCTTTCCGTATGCTTCGCGAATGTTAGGTCCTGTTGGCATTGGCAAAGTACAGATGTCGAGCTCTTTCGCGCAATATTTTGCATTGATAGCCGCGCTAGGTATTCCAGTGTATGGTATGCAGGAAATAGCCAAAAGAAGAAATAACAAAGAAGCACTTACTAAGGTGTTTTCTGAACTCACTACTATTTACCTGATTACTTCTTTTGCAGTAACCATTATGTATGGCTGTATTATTTGGGGTGTGCCTTATTTTCAATCAAACATTTCCCTGTATGCCTATTCGGGGCTGTTGATTTTGCTGGGGTTTACATCTATTGATTGGCTTTACCTGGGACTCGAAGAATTTAAATTAGTAGCCCTTAGATCCATACTGATCAAAGTGATTTCGGTGATCTTATTAGTTTCTATTGTAAAAGAGGCAGCAGACTATACCTATTTTTTAGGCATCCTGCTTTTCTCTATCCTTGGAAACAATGTATTAAACCTGCTACTGATTCAAAACAGAACGGGTTTGCGTTTTCAAAATCTGCGGCTTACACAACACCTGAGGCCTTTGTTCTTTATTTTTGCCACTGCTATTGTAACCAGCATGTACACGGTGTTAGATACCGTGTTATTAGGCTTTTTATCAGATGAATATTCGGTAGGGCTTTATACGATTTCTACAAAACTGGCTAAGCTATCATTGCCTTTTATCATTTCAGCCGGCTTTGTACTCATTCCAAAATTCGCATTGTATAATCATGAAAATAAACCGGAAGAGATTCAACGACTGCTTGATAAATCCTGGCATTTTATTATTCAGTTTTCAGTACCCATCTCTATCGGCCTACTCATACTGTCGCCGGAATTCATTGTAGCATTTTCTAACTATTTATTCGTATCTGCCACAACCAGTATGCAAATCCTTTCACCATTACCTGTCCTGATCGGGATCGGTTATTTTTTCGCTTTTCAGATATTATTACCAATGGGTAAAACAAAGGAGATTTTTTATTCGGTATTGGGGGGCATGTTTGTTTTTTTAATCGCTAATTTTTTGCTGGTACCCGAATTCAAAGACAAAGGCGCTGCCATCGCCAATGTGTTATCAGAAATAACCGTATCGGCATTGTATTTTTATTTTATCCAAAAAATTGCTGGTTTCCGAATTCACTGGAACCTAATACTGTATGCTTTTGTAAGCACTTTACTATTTTTACCGATTGTATTACTCATCCGAAATTTACAACTATCTGCCATGATAACTTTGTTGGTTTCAGTTAGTATCTGCGCTCCTTCGTATTTTATCATTCAATTCTATATTTTTAAGGACCGTTTTTTACCGGATTTCCTGCAACCGTATTACGAAAAACTCATCAATAAAAAAGAATGATTGATACAATAGACATATCACAACAAACCCATCCTCCCGTTTCTGTGGTGATGGCAACCTATAATGGAGCAAAGTATCTGTCAAAACAAATTCAATCCTTATTACAGCAAACCATTCCCCCAACTGAAATTATTATTTGTGATGACGCTTCAACAGATGATACCATCGCCATTATCAAACAATTCAGCAGCTATCCACTAATAAAATATTTTATCAATAGTTCCAGGCTGGGCGTAGTAGGTAATTTTAAAAAAGCGGTCTCATTGGCTACTCCCGGCCATTATATCGCCTTATGTGATCAGGATGATCTATGGTTGCCGGAGAAAATAGAAAAATCAATAATCGCCTTATCAGCCATTGATGATGGGCATACACCCGCGATGGTTTATTCAGATTTGATTTTAGTTAGTAGCCATGAAGAAGTCTTGAATCCTTCATTCGATAATGAATTGGGCCTCAACAAATACAAACATTGCCTGCAAACCCTCTTATTTGGAAATTTTGTGCTGGGATGTACGGTAATGATGAACCGGCAGATGAGAGAACTCTTTGCTGATATCCCTGAGAATAAATCCTTCAACCACGATGCCTGGATAACATTGATCGCATGTAGCTTTGGTAAAATATCCAGGCTGAACCAGCCCTATATCAAATACAGAAGTCACGATAACAATGTTACCTTCATCAATCACCGGAAAAAAAACAGGATAGCAAGATTACAATATCACCTGTTTTCCCTTTTTGCTAAAACAGATTTCCTGGAAGAGGAGATTGAACTGATTCAAACATTTTATAACCAATACCAGGACAGGCTTTCCATTGAGGATAAAAAAATGCTGCAAAATTTCATCAGCCTTTCCAGGAGACCTTATTTGCAGAAAAAAATAGCTTTTGAAATAGCGTTTAAAAATAATTGGATCAAAAGATTTTAAGCAACCCATGCAAACACTGATTCTCGAAATAAAAAATGGCGGACTGGGCGATCATTTATTTTATAGTCATCTCCCAAGAATCGCTAAGGAAACAAAAGCTTATAGCAAAGTACTGATCTCGAATCATTCGATATGCAGGAACCCGGAATATACAAAACTGGTTTGGGAAATGAACCCGTTTATAGATGGCTTTACCAATGAAAAAGGAATTTTTCATCTGCCCAAAAACCTGCGGGAAGGTGAGAACCTGCTCGACCGTATCATGCTGGATTACAAGCTGGATGATGGCCTCAGGGAACATGAGCCGGAAATCTATTTTCAACCCGCTATCAATCCTGCCCTAAAGGATGCCATCATTTACGACCCTAATTTTGTTTCATATACGGGTGATATGTCTACCGGAAGATTGATTGAGGAGTGGTTGGGTAACAGGCATATCACCCCTACACATCAAATGAAACAATTAGGGAAACGATATTTAGGTATTAACGGGATCCGGGAAATAAAAACAGATTCCTTACTGGATTTTTGTTCCTTAATTGTATCCTGCAAAAGAATCTATTGCCTTACCACCGGAACGGCTACATTAGCTGCCGCTTTAAACACACCCGTAACTGTTTTCTATGGTACCGGGCATCTTGCCAAATACCGCCACTCGCCCATGCATGAATATACCTGCCTGGGCAGTGATTACGGACTAAAAGAAAGAACCAAAAAATGGCTGACCATACTAGTCAGAAAATTTATTCCACTGGGAACTCCCTGAAGCTTACTATGTTTGTATGGCAGTCAAATAAGTTCCGGTCAATGATGGTCATGCCCATGTATTTATTTCCCATTTTATATATCGCTTTTTTTTTCCTTTCACTCAGGTACCTGTTTAAAGGAGAATATAAGGGCATCCTGCTTTTTATCATTTTCGGCTTATCCATATACACCATCTCCCTATCGGTAAGCAATATGTACGGATTCTCCGGAATCATTCCCGTTTTGCAAACTTTTAAGGAATTCAGTATTCTCTGTTACCTCGGTTATCTTTTTTTTAACCTCACTAAGAAAATCCATTTTCATATCATAGACAAACTCATGCTCGCATTTTTCGGGTATGTGCTGCTCTATGTATTTTTACCGGTTGGCAGCTATGGTTTTTTTCAAAGAGTGCTGGCATTCAAAAGTCTTTGTTTCTTCCCCCTTGTCTATTTTACCGGAAGAATTATTGATGCCAGAAAAATTCACTTAGCGGAAATTTTTCATTATATCGGATTATTGTCCATACTGGCTGGCGGGGTGCTTTTGATTGAAGTAGTTACCAACACACATCTTCAGACATACAGCGGTTATGCCGATTACAATTATTATTTTTTCGACCAGGAGCCCAGCGGAGATGATGACCTGTCATGGACCTTCCAGATAGAAAACGGCATGAAAAGGTTCGCCAGTTTTTTTTCAGCGCCACTGGAATACGCGGCGGCAACTTTAATTGCTCTTTCCGCTGTAGCGGCCCTTGTTACCAATAACCAAAACCGGTTACGCTTCAGCAATTTTACGATACTCTTCCTGGCCAGTACCGTATTGGGCATCTCATTAGCTTTATCCAGGGCATCATTTGCCAGTTATCTCGTAATCGTTTATGCTTACCTGGTTATTACCCAAAAAAAACAATTGCTGAAAATTTTTCATTACAGTGTTATTGCTGCCATTGCCTTTTTTTTACTGGTATCCATAAAAGGAGATTTTTTTGAGTTCATCATCAATACGGTACAGTTTACCAATGCATCCAGTATAGGGCACGTGATAGAGTGGTTGAATGGAATTGAATCCATGGCATCAAACCCACTGGGCATCGGCCTTGGCGAATCAGGAAGGATATCGGCTTTTTCAGGAACCAATACAGGTGGAGAAAATCAATTTATTATTATTGGTGTGCAAACGGGCGTTATTGCATTGGCCATTTATGTAACCGTCTATCTAAAATTAATCATCGCCGCCGCACAAACTTTCAAAAACCGAAAAGGCAAAATCAGAAAACTGGCTTTATTTATTTTCTTAATTAAAATTGGCCTTTTTATTCCGCTATTTACTGCAGAAGTAGAATCTTATATTTATATTAGCTATTTAGTTTGGTTTTTATCGGGGTTATTGGTGAATATGCTTTCAGAGAAAAATGCAGTGCAGGTAAAGCTTTCACTCGCGGGACTAAAGTCCCAAAATTAATTCAGGAGATGATACTCTTTCCCCGCTCTAAAGAGCGGGGCAAAGCACAATTCATATTCTTGCCGCACTCTTCTTTGCCATTCTCCCCTTTCCTTTCCATCTTCGCTTTCCATCTTTTCCTTCCATCTTTGCCTTCCATCTTTGCCCTCCATCTTTGCCCTCCATCTTTTCCTTCCATCTTTGCCACGCTCTTCAGAGCGTGGATAAAAAATCTCCCTCCCACCTTTTAATTGGAGACTTTAGTCCCGTTTCCACGCAATAACGGATACATATCCTATCTTTATAAAATATAACTATCCGACAAGGCATGAATTTCATCAAATTATTCGTTAATCATAATAAACCCGGCTCATTCGTAAACAGGTTGCGGAAAAAAAGGTTCGCACTGTTGCAAAAGGAGATCGAAAAAATGATCAGTGAAAAAGGACAAATAAAAATGCTTGACATCGGCGGTGAAATGGGCTACTGGAAACATATCGGATGGCAGAATGAACACTGCACTATTTATTTACTCAATCTTGCCAATAGCCATACCCCGGCAGATATACCCGGATTTATGCATGTTACCGGCAATGCACTTGCATTGCCTTATCAGTTTGGCGAATTTGACCTGGTGTTTTCCAATTCTGTGATTGAACACATGGGCAGTAAAGAAAACCAGGTACAATTTGCCAAAGAAGTAAAAAGGGTTTGTGATAAGTATATTATTCAAACACCCTCTTACTGGTTTCCATTGGAACCCCATAGTTTATTGCCTTTTTTTCAATGTATACCGCATGCTTTAAGGGCTTACCTGATCATGTGGTTTTCTATTAATTATTTTCCGAAGGCAGCTAATTACCGGGAGGCCGTGGCCGTTTCAAAAACCACCATCATGTTTACCCGGCGGCAGTTTAAAAAACTTTTCCCCGATGCCAAAATACAGGTAGAACGTTTATTCGGCATCCCCAAATCCTATACCGCCATTAAACTATAGTCCCCCCCTTTTTCCCTCTGTGCTCTGTGTACCCCGGTATCTGTGTTGAAAAAACCTTTCAGCATGCTATTTTTTAAACACGGAGATCACACAGAGATATCAGAGCAACACAGAGGAAATTTATATGTTGCAAAAAAGCATCAGGCTCTTTCCATAACCCTAACACTCCTAACTCCTAACTCCAAAAATGGCACGCGGATGATGCGGATTAAGAGCGGATTTCATTGTGCTAAAGTTTATCCAAAATATTTTTTGTTCGATCCGCCAGAAAGAGGGGGATATTTAACAGGTCGCCCTCCATAGAAAGATTTAGCAGTGAATACCTTATCCTGATGGCAGGTTTATATTTTTGAGCATATACGGTAAGACTTCTGCTTTTGATATTTTCTGAAGATTTAACCTCACAGGGAATGATCCGGTTTTTGTATTGAAATAAAAAATCTACTTCAGCCTGGCCATCAGATGTCCAATACCGGGGTATCCCGGAAAACTGGGTAAGTAAACTCTGCAGAATATAATTTTCAGTGAGCGCTCCTTTGAATTCTGAAAAAATTTTATTTTTCTCCGAAAATATGCTTGCGTCTAATCCGGAGAGTACCCGCAAAAGTCCAATATCAACCAAATACAACTTGAAAGCAGAGAGATCGTCATAAGCAGATAATGGCAAATTGGGTTTATTACAGCGATATACTTTTGAAACCAGACCTGCCTGAACCAACCAGTGCAATGCATCTTCGTATTCCCTTGCCCGGGCCCCGGGTTTCAGCGCCTGGTATAAAAATTTTTTGTT
>CAYHTC010000118.1:0-7578 GCA_964359445.1 uncultured Sediminibacterium sp.
TGGTTAACAGTTGAAATCACCTGTTTTTGTCTGTCGCGGTATTTAACAATATCCAAACTAACCGGCAAGTCTGCGTTTTTGGCGAGCCATTGCAGGTTATTTTGTAGGAGATTCAGGGATGCATTGCTTTTAATTTTTTCATTTTTATTCCGGATCACTGCTTCATATCCAGCATTGTTCTGCCATGGCCGGAAAGCGACCTGTGGAATTTCATCCCAGGGCAACGCTTCTGGATTGTCTTTTTCCCGGCCCTTAAAATATTCGTATGCATCAGGCAAAACCACATCGGGTGTAATGCCTTTTAATTGCGTAGAGCCCCCGTTTACCCGGTAGAATTTCTGAAAAGTAAGTGTCATGGCACCTAAATCCGTCCGGTTGCTATATAAGTCATTCCGGTTACCAAATGGTATCTGCCGCTGAACAGTACCTTTTCCATAAGTTGATGTACTACCGATGATGATACCCCGTTTATAATCCTGTATGGCGCCTGCAAATATTTCACTGGCTGAAGCGCTGAACTCATTTACCATAACAGCCAGCGGGCCATCATATAAAACCGATTCATCATTGTCTCTCCAGGTACTCTGGTCTACTTTGCCACTTCTTTCCTTAACCTGAACTACGGGTCCGCTTTTAATAAACAACCCAACCATTTTCACTACTTCATACAAAGAACCACCTCCGTTGTTGCGCAGATCAATCACAATTCCTTTTACATTTTCAGCTTTCAGCTTTACTACTTCTTTTGCCACATCATCGGCACAATGATGGCCTTCCGCATCTTCAAATGCTGAATAAAAATCTATCAATGATATATATCCGATCTTGTCATTCCCGTTCTGAACAACCGCGCTTTTAGCATAGCCTTCATCCTGTACTACTTTTTCCCGGACCATGGATACCACTTTAGTAGAACCATCCTGTTTTTTAAGGGTTATCCTTACTTCGGTTCCTTTATTACCACGTATCAGTTTTACCGCATCCTGTGTGTCAAAACCAGCTACATCAACCGGTTCCTCTTTACCCTGTGCCACTTTAATGATCACATCATTCACTACTACTTCACCCGATTTCCATGCCGCCCCACCCGGAACAACACTGGCAATTTTAATACCATAATCATCCTTCATCAGTTGTGCACCGATACCATAAAACTCACCGCTCATCCTCTCATCAAACGCTCTTTTTTCTACCGGTGGAAAGTAATCACTATGGGGGTCCATCAGGTTGGTGATTACATTCACAAAAGAGTTAAACCGTTCATCCTCATTATACGTTTTCTGAATCCGCTCATAGGTTTCATTCATTATTTTCAGCACCCTGGCCCTGGCATCTTTTTCCAGTTCCGCATCGGTCTTAACAACAAAATCTTTCTGATCCCTGTTTTTTTCACGCTGGTCAACCAGGTCAACATATCTTTCCAGTGTATAATACTTCAGCTTCTTCCTCCACCGCTCTTTCCGTTCTTCTTCGGTAACTGCAAAAGCAAGTTTGCTGCCCCCCAGCATGGCAGTTTCATCTTTGCTGAATTCAAAAGGGGCTGCAAGTATTTCTTTATATACCAGGATCACTTCTTTGATTCTTTTATCGTAGATAGCGCTCAGGGCAGGAACAAATTCAATGGGTGATCCATGTATCTCATCATCAATGGTATTTTCGTACTTTTTCAGGTTATTGATATCTGGCTGCAAAAAATGTGTTTTATCGCCATCCAGTTCATCCAGAAATTTCGTGAATACCTGTTTGGAAAAAGCATCATTCAGACTTTTGGGACTATAATGCAAGTCTTCCAGAATGGACCCTACACCTGTCAGGAGCCGTTGCCTTTGCGTAACTACTATATCTGACCCGCCAATCCCGGAACTTTTAAATGCGAAGAACAAGCCGCCAAACAAAACAATGGCCAGCAGCAGGGTACCTTTTCTACTCCTCATAAATTGCTTAAGTTTTTGCATGATTAGCATCAAAAATAGCCTAAAAACACATGTAGCCCATCAGCCTTCCATCCCAATTAACAAAGGTTTTGACAGACGGCGCCCAAAAAGAGTTGAAAAATCAGTTTTTCGTGAGGCCGAATTGCCTTATTTTTGCCATCCAGTAAAAATGGAGGGCGTAGCTCAGTTGGTTAGAGCGTCAGTTTGTGGCACTGAAGGCCGGGGGTTCGAGACCCCTCGTTCTCCCAGATAAAACCTATAAGTGTTCCTTATAGGTTTTTAAATTTTATATGATGCATTATGGAATTCTGTTAATACCATTTATTTCGGCATTTATTGGCTGGTTTACAAACTGGATAGCCATTAAAATGCTGTTTCATCCCAGGGAACCTAAAAAAGTTCTCTGGATGACCATTCATGGCATATTTCCAAAAAGGCAAAAACAGTTTGCAGAAAAACTGGGCACACTGGTAAGTAATGAATTGCTTTCTTTCAAAGACATAGAAGAAAAAATTACCCATCCGGGTAATGTTCATAAACTGATGCCGCTTATAGAGGAGCATATCGACCAGTTTCTACGGGTAAAACTGGCTCAGCAAATGCCCGTAATCAGTATGTTTATCGGCGACAAAACCATCAATGAACTGAAAACAGTATTTACCGCCGAATTAGAACAGCTTTTTCCCGTGATTATGAAAAACTATATGAATGGACTGCAGGAAGAACTGGACCTTGAAAAGATTGTTATTGAAAAAGTAGCCGGCTTCTCCTCAGATAAACTGGAACAGATACTGGTTGGTATCATGTCTAAAGAATTCCGCTTTGTTGAAATTTCAGGAGGTGTATTGGGTTTCCTGATCGGCTTATTACAGGTTTTGATTACCTGGCTGCGATAATCACCGATAAGAAAGAGTGGTCACCGACAAAATACAAAATTCCGCCCCTCATTTTACAACTTTACCCATTCAGATTTGTCATATTGCCGTTGGTGTAATGATAAGGCAGGTACAGGAAGTTACATCGCAACTTCGCGTTATACTAATCAGCAGAATCCTCATGAAACAGTTTTTCACATTTATTTTTTTGAATTTTCTTTGTCTGACCGCTTTTGCACAAATGCCTGCCGGGGTAAGGATGGGCGGAGGCAATGCCCAGAATATGAATATTGGACGATTTTATGGAAAAATCGTTGACAGCGAAACAAATAAAGGACTGGAATCTGTATCCCTGCAATTACTTGGAAACAAGTTTGATACCGTTTCCAAAAAAATGAAAGAGGTCATCCTTGGCACTTTAATTACACAAGCAAATGGCGAATTTAGCTTTGAAAATTTACCGGTTTTCGGAAATTTTAAACTAAAAATCAGTTCATTGGGCTATAGAGCAGTCAGCAAACAAATCAGTTTTGGCATCAAAATGCCCCAGGGTGGTGGTGCGGCAGCAGGTAATATGCAGCAGCTATTATCAATGGTTGATAAGGATCTGGGGAATATTAAACTGGAAGAAGATGCTGCTAACCTGGGCAATGTAACCGTTACCGCTTTGGCCAGACCTCAATTTGAATTGGGCATCGACAGAAAAATATTCAATGTAGATAAGAACCTGGTGAGTACCGGACAAACAGCTACTGAGATTATGAAGAACATTCCTTCTTTAAATGTGGATATAGACGGGAATGTGACGCTTCGTAATGCCACACCTACCATTTTTATTGATGGCAGACCCACAACGTTAACCCTTGACCAGATACCGGCGGATATCATCGACAAAGTGGAACTCATTACCAATCCCTCTGCCAAATATGATGCATCCGGTGGCAATGCGGGCATTCTTAATATCGTTTTGAAAAAAAATAAAAAAAGCGGTTATAATGGCGGTATCAGGGCCGGTATTGATTCCCGCGGAAAAATAAATGCAGGAGGAGATATTAATCTTCGCCAGAATAAAGTAAACATCAGTTTAAACGGCATGTATAATGAAAGGAAGTCTGTTTCCAATGGTATAACCGAAAGAACAAATATCCTGACCATACCCAGCAAGGTGTATAATACTACGGATGGTACCAGTGGCGGAAATTTTAGATTCCTGCGCGGCGGACTCGATTATTTTGTTAATAACAGAAATACATTCTCTGTTACCGGTAATTACGTGAGAGGCGCGTTTAATAATGACCAGATTCAAAGAGTGGATTCAACCATAAAATCTGTTTTTTCATCTTATAACAATATCGGAACACTGAGCAGCATGCATTTTGAAAATCTGGGTGGGCAGTTCAGTTACAAACATAATTTTATTAAGAGTGGCGAGAATTTATCTGCGGATGCGAATTATAATTCAAGTGCAAATAATAGCCTGTCTAATATTAAAACACAAAACTTTACGCTCATAAGCAGTTCTATAGGACAGCCATTATTACAACAAACGATCGGCTCGGGCACAAATAAGTTTTATACTATCCAGACTGATTATGAGAACCCTATTTCTGAAAACTCAAAATTTGAAGCAGGCGCAAGAGCTGCGATCCGTGACTTTGCAAATGTGAGTAATCAGTATAGGTATAACTATACAAGCGGTCTATATGAGCTCATTCCACTGATCAGTAATAAATACAAGTATAACGACCAGGTTTATGCAGCCTACTCTACCTACACTTTTAAAGTAGGAAAATTGAATTACCAATTAGGTTTGCGTGCTGAAAGTTCCAAGTATACGGGTACCTTATTGAGTGCAAAGGGTACTGATTCTTCTACATTTAAGGTTGACTACCCTATTAGCTTTTTCCCCAGCGCTTTTGTAACTTATAGAGTAAACGACAAACAGGACTTTCAATTAAACTATTCCCGTCGGGTAAACCGTCCCAACTTCTTCCAGTTAATGCCTTTCCCCGATTATTCTGACCCACAGAATATCAATATTGGTAATGCAGGATTAAAACCGGAATTCACCAACTCGTTTGAAGTTTCTTACAATAATGCCTATAAGCCAGGCGCTAATTTCTTAGCGAGTGTATTTTTTAAACACAGCACAAATCTGATTACCAGGTATGTTTACCGGGACAGGAATGCATTAACCAATGGCGACAGCGCCTATTTCAATACCTATATTAATGCAGATTATAGTTATGTAACCGGTTTAGAACTCACCAATAAAATGCCGGTAACCAAATGGTGGGATGTAACCTTGAATGTAAACCTCTTTTATTCCCAGATCAATGCAACTACAGCAACAACCGGAACTACCCCTGCCCAAACGCTCAGTAATTCATTGGTTAGCTGGTTTGCCAAAATGAACAGTACATTCAAAGTAGTCAAAGGATTATCCATCCAGTTTAGCGGAGATTACCAGGCCAGGAGTGTATTGCCGCCGAATTCAGGCGGTGGCGGTGGACGCGGTGGTGGAATGATGGGCGGTGGACCACAGTCTACTTCACAGGGTTATAACCTGCCAAGATATGAATTTGATCTGGCCATTCGGAAAGACTGGACATGGAAAAACGGGAAAACAGGTTCTTTAACCTTAAGTATGAATGATGTGTTCCGCACACAGGTATTTAAATCCTATTCAGAAAGTACCTTTTTTACGCAAACCAGTGAAAGAAGAAGAGACCAGCAGATTTTGCGTTTAAATTTCAACTACCGCTTCGGTAAATTTGATGCTACTTTATTTAAACGTAAAAACACAAAAGCAGACCAGGGTGGCGGGATGGATATGATACAACAGTAATTATTAATTAAGCATTAATAATTGGAAAGCCAGTTGATTTTGTTGACTGGCTTTTTTCTTACCCTAACTCCTAACTCTCATCTGTTCTTCCCCGTAAGCATGGGAACAAAGGAAAATTGTTCGAAGGCCTCTTCTTTTACAGATCCATCTTCCAGTTTTGTTATACGGAGCATGCGTTGTGAATCGCCTTCATCTACGGGTATAACCATCAGGCCGGCAGGTTTGAGTTGTTGTACCAGTTTGG
The DNA here is from genome assembly GCA_964359445.1 of uncultured Sediminibacterium sp. Lineage (GTDB taxonomy): Bacteria > Bacteroidota > Bacteroidia > Chitinophagales > Chitinophagaceae > Sediminibacterium. The sequence continues at coordinate 5,902 of CAYHTC010000118.1, forward strand.
GCGGTATAAAAGGCGCCGCGGCGGTAATAATGATCTTATCAAAAGGAGCAAAGGCGGGCAAGCCCTCAAAACCATCTCCAAAGAAGAATTTGATATTGGGATATTTGTTTTTGAAATAATATTTTTTTTGAAGATCGAATAATTTTTTCTGCCTTTCAATAGTGAAAACCTTAGCGCCCATTTCGGCGAGAATGGTTGACTGGTAAATACTGCCTGTTCCTATCTCCAGTACCTTATCCTGCTTATTTATTTGCAAAAGCTGCGTCTGATAGGCAACGGTATAAGGTTGTGAAATGGTTTGCCCTTCCCCAATTGAAAAAGCACGGTCCTCATAAGCGATTTTATCAAATGCAGAATCAAGAAAATAGTGCCGGGGTATGGTATTGATAGCCATGAGTACCTGCTCATCAGTAATACCTTTCTCCCTCAAAATATCCACCAACCTCTTCCGGAAACCTTTATGCTGGTATGTATCCTCATATTTTCTCATAGCTTAGCGAATATACAGCTAAGAATGATCAGCGTAATACTGAACCGGCAGGGTGCAAAAAGAAAATATGGAAAAGAAGTTATGCAGGTTAAGACACAAATAATCTATGCATCCGTTGCAAAAAATGATTATTTAAGGTTCATATCTTCAATAATGGCTTTGATCCTGTTCTCCAGAACGGCAAAAGTAGCGTCAAAGGCTTCTTTACTTTCCAGCCCGGTATGCACGCTGAAATAGAATTTGATCTTGGGTTCCGTGCCGGAAGGACGGGCAGATATTTTAGAACCATCTGCCGTGATAAACTGAAGCACATTGCTTTTGGGAAGCCGAATCGTCCAGCTCTCACCCGTTACCAGGTTGGTTCCTTTTTGTAACTGATAATCCAGTAAGGTAGTAACCCGCGAACCACTGATGGTTGAAGGCGGATTATTACGGTAGCCTTCCATCATATCTGCAATCTCTTTCTGGCCATTCATTCCTTTCCTGGTAATGCTGATCAGGTTCTCGTAATAAAAGCCATATTGGAGATATAAATCAATCATCTTATCAAAAAGTGTTCTGCCCTGGTTCTTTTCATAGGCTGCCATTTCACACATTAAAGCAACGGCGCTAACGGCATCCTTATCCCTTATCTGGTTACCAATCATCAGCCCAAAACTTTCTTCACCGCCAATCACATAATTTTTCTGACCATCCAGTTCTTTGATCTTTTCAGCAATCCATTTAAAACCGGTTAATACATTATAACAGGCTACCTTATTTTCTTTGGCCACCGCATTAATCATCTCGGTAGTTACAATGGTGGTGATCACCATATCATTCGGCATTGCAATGCCTTTGGCCCTCCTGGCCTCCATCATATAGCTGAAAGCCAGCACAGCGGTTTGATTCCCGTTCATAAGCACCCATTCGCCCTTATGGTTTTTTACGCCAATACCTACACGGTCCGCATCCGGATCTGTTCCCAACAAAATATCAGCATCCAGTTCTCTGGCTTTGGCAAGGCCAATACTCATCGTTTCACTTTCTTCCGGATTGGGATACACAACAGTCGGAAAATTGCCATCAGGTGTGGCCTGTTCATCCACAATGGTGACATTGGTAAATCCAAAAATCTTCAATACTTCAGGTACCAATGTGATACCGGTTCCATGAATATGTGTATATACGATCCCGAGATTATGTTG
>CAYHTC010000119.1:0-7553 GCA_964359445.1 uncultured Sediminibacterium sp.
CGATATTATCTGGATCGAAGGCAGTAAAACTGTTGCAGAAGTTAAAATGACACTGGAAGATGTGGTGCATTCCGTATACCCGGTTTGCGAAAACAATATTGATCACATTAAAGGAAGTGTAAGCATTAAGGATCTTTTTTCATCCGATCCGTCGGCTGCTGTTTTTTCTATTATGAAAGACGCCATGTATGTGCCCGAGAACAATACGGCATACCAGGTGTTGGAAAAGTTCCGGCGAACCAAAATTCATCAGTGTTTTATCGTGGATGAGTATGGATCCGTTCAGGGATTAATGACCCTGAATGATATACTGGAAGCCATTGTGGGTGATATTCCTCAGGAGGAAGATGAAGATTATGGAATAGTGGAAAGGGCAGATGGTTCTTTCCTGGTTGATGCACAAATTCCATTTTATGATTTTCTCGTGAAGTTCGATAAAACAGAATGGATGATGGAAGGCGATCAGGATTTTGATACGCTTGCCGGCTTCATCATTCATGAGCTTGAAAAAATTCCGGTAACGGGTGATACCATGGATTGGAAAGTATTCCGGTTTGAGATTGTGGATATGGATAATCACCGGATTGATAAAATACTGGTTACTACTATTCAGTAAGCTAACGGGAAAATTCCTGATGGTATAACAGGGAAGTTAACCGCTGATTACAGGGAATTACCAAATTCGCAAATCCGGGCCTGATTAAAATTTGTTTTCAGAAATTTCTCAGAACTCAATTGTTGTTCGGCTATTCGGATTATCCAGCTTATAGCTTTTATCCTTATTCCCACTCTTTACATGTATAATATTACTCTGCGCTTTCTCAAAATCATATAATATGGTACAATCAATATCCAGCCTGGTAAGCTTACTCACTTTCGGGATTTCAAAATAACTCCATACACTTTCTTTTTGTACCTCATAACCTACATAACTGAAAACGGCCGGCTGACCGTTTACCTGTAATCTTAGTTTCTTCGAGATATAGTTACTGATCTGTTTGTCCAGGAATGCGGGGTCGGCAGGATTTACCATATCCAGTTTGGTGGCAGTGTATTTTTGCAGGGTCTTTTCCATATCCTCTGTAAATATCCGGACACTGATCTCTACAGTAGCTTCTTTCGTATTATGATTTATTTCAATAACTGAAACAAAAAACGGGTGTATTATCAATACAAGACCCGTCATCAACCACTGAACCATTATATTTACCATTCAAACTTGTTTTTTTCTCAGTACAAATGTCATCATTAATTTGAACTCTGCACATGAATGATTTCGGGCTATATTTTAACATTGGTTATAAACATATTGCCGGCCTGGGGGGTATCGACCATATCCTTTTTGTGGCGGCCCTCTGCATCCGCTACCAGTTTATTGATTGGCGAAAGATACTTATCCTGGTAACAGCATTTACCATCGGGCATTCCATTACACTCGCTTTAAGTGTTTTTAATATAGTTGACTATTCAGTAAAATGGATTGAATTTCTGATCCCGGTTACTATTGTTATCACAGCTATCAGTAACCTGTTTGTTAAAAAATTCGTCTTTAAAAGTAAATTCCCGTTTATTTACTTTCTGGCCCTGTTTTTTGGGCTGGTACATGGATTAGGCTTTAGCAACTATCTGAAAAGCCTGTTAGGAACTGAGCGTAATATTGTATGGCAATTACTGGCTTTTAATGTGGGGCTGGAAGTGGGGCAGTTGCTGATCGTGACCGGCGTTTTACTGATTTCCTTTATATTCGTAAATATTCTGAAGTTCAACCGCAGAGAATATCTTTTGGCAGTTACCGCGGGTATTTTTGCTTTGGCTCTTCAGATGGCAATTGATAGATTTTTACCTTTATTAAACTGATGCGACAATGAAAAAACTACTGTTTCTGTTTGTGTTGATGTGTTCGGTATTGGCGATTCAGGCGCAAAATATCCGGAACAACCCCTCTTCCAATCATGGAAATAAGTTTGAAGAGTTAGGTACGATTCTGCCTACTCCAAACGAGTACCGTACCGCCAGTGGTGCACCCGGCCCAAAATACTGGCAGCAAAGGGCGGATTATACTATTAAATGTGAACTGGATGAAGCCAATCTGAAACTGAAAGGAAGTGAAACGGTAACCTATTTCAATAACTCACCCAATGCGTTAACCTATATCTGGTTACAGGTAGATGAAAATGAACACAGCACGGTTAATAATGCCAACTACCAGGATGCCAGTGTTATTGGCAAACAGGTTACTGTTGCCACCATTGAAAAAATGGAAGCACAGAAAACAGATAACGGGTATGGTCATATTATTTCTAAACTGACCGATGCAAAAGGCAATGCATTATCTTATACCATCAATAAAACCATGATGCGTATTGATCTGCCCGCCCCGTTAAAACCAGGGCAGCAATTTATTTTTAATCTGGACTGGTCATATAAAATTCCTGACCGTCAAGCATTCTTTGGTCGTGGGGGCTATGAATTATTTCCCGAAGATGGTAATAGCCTTTTCACCATGGCTCAATGGTATCCCCGCTTATGCGTGTATAGCGATTTTCAGGGATGGCAGAACAGGCAGTTTACCGGTCGCGGTGAATTTGCCCTTACCTTCGGAAATTTTACGGTACAGATCACTTTACCCGCAGACCATGTAGTATTAGCTACGGGTCAATGCCAGAACTATCCCCAGGTTTTATCCGCTGCGCAACTGGCCCGTTGGAACCAGGCTCAAACTGCCAAAGAACCCGTAGAAGTGGTAACACTCGAAGAAGCAGTGGAAGCCGAAAAACAAAAAAGTACCCGGAAAAAAACATGGATATTCAAAGCAGAGAATGTGCGTGATTTTGCCTGGACATCCAGCAGGAAATTTATATGGGATGCCATGCCCGCCTATGTAGAAGGAAAGAAAGTGATGTGTATGAGTGGCTATGCTAAAGAAGCCTATGGTTTATACAGAAAATTCTCAACCAAAGTAGTGGCGCATACGATTAAATCTTACTCTAAATTCTCTATTCCTTATCCTTACCCCGTTGCGCAAAGTATCGAATCATCGAACGGTATGGAATACCCGATGATCTGTTTTAATTATGGACGTACAGAAAAAGACGGCACTTATAGCGAGTCTGCCAAATTGGGAATGCTTGGTGTGATCATTCATGAAGTGGGACATAACTTCTTCCCGATGATTGTGAACAGTGATGAACGCCAGTGGTCATGGATGGACGAGGGTCTTAATTCGTTTGTTCAATACCTGACCGAAGAATTGTACGATAATAAATTTCCATCCCGCATGGGTTCCGCTTCTACCATTGCGGGTTATATGCGTTTACCGAAAGACCAGTTAGAGCCCATCATGACTAATAGCGAGAACATCATCAACTTTGGTCCGAATGCCTACACCAAACCGGCAACAGGTCTGAATATACTTCGCGAAACCATCATGGGAAGGAAATTATTTGATTTTTCATTCAGGGAATATGCCAGGCGCTGGGCATTTAAACATCCAACCCCCGCTGATCTGTTCCGTACCATGGAAGATGCGAGTGGAGAGGACCTTGACTGGTTCTGGAGAGGATGGTTTTATGGTATTGATGCCTGTGATATTGCGATTGATTCAGTGAAACATGCCGTATTCGATCCGAATGCCGTGGCAACTGCCGGTGGTGGCAGGGGTGGCCAGGGTGAAGCAGTTGCAGGGCCAAAGGGGATAGATAAACCCATACTGAGTATTTTCGATGATATTTCTAAAATCCGTAACCGGCAAGATAAAAATATACTGTTCCTTACAGATGTTGATACCACCCTCCGCGATTTTTACTGGAGATATGCCAGAGGGTTAGAACCGTATGATTCTATCACTAAAATAAATCCGCCTGCCGGTTCCGCTGCCCCCGATGCATTGAGCGATGCTGATAAAGCTAAGTATGCTGATGTAAACCTGTATGAAATTGCTTTTTCCAATAAAGGAGGCCTGGTGATGCCGGTTATTGTAGAATTTGCATTTGAAGACGGTACTAAAGAAATACAAAGAATTCCTGCACAGATATGGAGAAAGAATGAGAATTCGGTAACCAAAGTATTTATTTCAAGAAAAAAAGCGGTTAGCATTAAACTTGATCCTTTAAAGGAAACCGCCGACATTGATGAAAGCAATAATACCTGGCCTGCCATATCAGAACCAGGTAAATTCGCCATCTTTAAAGCAAGGGCAGGTGTACGTGGTCAATCGCAGGGATTGAATCCCATGCAGAACGCTATTCAGAATAAGAAGTGATGAAAAATTGTGAGTCGTGTTTCACGACTCACATTCATCCCCCTGTTCTGCCATCACGCAATTTATTTTTTTTGCCGGAGGTCTTTTTCTCAAATTCCAATACCTCTTTGGGTTTGGGCTTATCCGTTGTTTTTACTTTGATAGTATCATTGGGTACTTTCATTTGCTCTTTGATTGAATCAATACTACCCGGCTCAACCAAATTGTCCAGAAAATAATGCTCCGTTTTTACCTGCTGTCCGGTGGGCGGATAAAAATATTTCCAGGTGCCATGGCGCAATGAATTGCCATCATTTTTTATCACAACACTTTCATATTTGTCAGGATCTTTGGGGTCCCTTACTTCAATGGTATCATAAGCCTTTGACGGATTAAACGCCCGCCAGTTCTCTTCCCTTTCCGGACCCGCAATGGTAAAATAGCGGCAGGTGCCATTCTTGTTCCCCCATTTATAATTTTCAATAGCTAACAGATCACCCATCAGGTTGAACTTTCTCCAAACGCCTTCTTTACGGTCATTCATAAAAATACCTTCTTCTTCATAGCCGGGTTCTCCACGCAAAGGGTTCACATGAACCATCCATTTTCCCTGTTTCAGTCCTTTCATATCTACCCGGTCCAATGTATCGCCCGTATCACTGATCCTAAAGGTACTGTACTGCCCTTTTGTGGCTATAGAAAATAAAATGAGTAATGGTATCAGAAGAAATCGCATAATCACTAAATTGGGTACTCTAATGTACAAATATTCAATACTGCTATGAGAAAATTAACATTCCCCTTGTTATTAATGCTGGTAATTGCCGGTAATGCACAGGTAAAACCTACACCTGCGGCCGAACGTTTAAAATTAAGTTCACAACGCAAAGCTTCAGTACAAAGATCATTGATTAATCATATTTCATTCCGGAATATTGGCCCCGGCATCATGAGTGGAAGAGTAGCCGATCTGGACGTGAATCCTGTTGATCCTACTGAATTTTACATCGCCTACGCTTCCGGTGGGTTGTGGTACACCACCAATAACGGGCAGAGCTTTATACCGGTATTTGATTCTGCAGATGTTATCACTATTGGTGATATTGCCGTTAACTGGAAAACCGGAACTATCTGGCTGGGCACGGGCGAAGTAAACAGCAGCCGGTCTTCTTATGCCGGTATTGGTATCTATCGTTCTGCTAATAATGGTAAATCATGGGAGTATATGGGTTTACCTGAGAGTCATCATATCGGAAAAATACTATTGCATCCTACAGATAATAATATAGCATGGGTGGCTGCATTAGGGCATTTATACTCTTCCAATAAAGAGCGGGGAATCTATAAAACGTCTGATGGCGGACAAACATGGAAACAAACTTTATTTATTGATGATAATACGGGAGGCATTGATATAGATATAGACCCTAAAAATCCAAATGACCTTTATGCAGCCATGTGGTATAGAACCAGGCGGGCCTGGAATTTTGAAGAGGGCGGCAAAACCAGTGGCATTTATAAAAGCAGGGATGGAGGGGATAGTTGGGAATCCGTTTCGAATGCGGGTAGTGGCTTTCCTTCCGGAGAGGGTGTGGGCAGAATTGGATTAGCCGTATCTCAACTAAATGGAAATGTGGTTTATGCCGTTATAGACAATAATTTCAGGCAGCCAGATACCGCTTTACGTAAAACAGATTCCACCCGGTATGTATTGCGCAATTTTAAGGACCTGAGCAAGGAACAGTTTCTGGCGCTTGATGATAAAAAACTAACTGCTTTTATTGAATTGCCCCGCAACGGAATACCTGCTAAATATAGCGCTGCATCCATCAAAGCCGCGGTTAGCCAGGGCCAGTTTCCACCTTCTGTAATCTGGGATTATCTGTTCGATGCCAATACAGCTTTATTTGAAACACCCATCATCGGTTGTGAAGTGTACAGATCGGATGATGCGGGTAAAACATGGATAAAAACAAATACCAAGCCGCTTACCATGTACAGTACCTATGGCTACTACTTCGGAAAAATATTTGTTAGTCCGTTGAATGATGATAAAGTTGTTATTACCGGTTATGATATAGAAATGAGTACCGATGGAGGAAAAACATTTACCTATATAGGAGGAGATAATGTGCATGCAGATCATCATGCCGTATGGATTGACCCGAAAAAAGATAATCATATGATTATCGGGAATGACGGTGGCTGTAATATCACGTATGATAATGGGGCACATTGGTTCAAAGCCAATACACCGGCGGTTGGTCAATTCTACCATATTACATTTGATATGGCAAAGCCCTACAATATTTATGGCGGATTGCAGGATAATGGTACCTGGTATGGCGCCAGCAATACAAAGGAAAACTATGAATGGTATGATACCGGTGAGAATCCTTATAAATTTATAAGTGGGGGTGATGGTATGCAGGTGCAGGTAGACCTGCGCGATAATAAAACCGTTTACAGCGGTTCACAATTTGGCGCCTATAGCCGGCAAAACCTTACTACACATGAAAAAAAATCTGTAAGGCCATCCCGTGACCTGGGTGATCCGGTATTGCGATACAACTGGCAAACACCGATTTTGCTAAGCAGACATAACCAGGATGTTTTCTATTATGGCAGTAATAAATTTCACCGTTCCTTAAACAGGGGTGACAGTTCTGTTGCATTAAGCGCTGATCTTACAACAAACCCCAAACAGGGTGATGTACCCTTTGGTACCGCTACCACCATTAGTGAGAGTCCGTTGCGTTTTGGACTGATCTATGTAGGTACGGATGATGGAAATATACAGGTAAGCAAAGATGGCGGATACAATTGGGAACGAATCATTCGCAAGCTACCCAAAGGGTTATATGTGAGCCGGGTTACTGCCAGCTCATTTAAAGAGGGCAGGGTATATGCCTCACTGAATGGATACCGGAATGATCATTTTTTACCCTATTTATTTGTGAGTGATGATTATGGCGCCAATTGGAAACCCATTGGTAAAGACCTGCCCAATGAATCCATTAATGTGATCAAAGAAGATCTGACAAATGAAAACCTTTTATATATCGGTACCGATGGAGGGTTGTATGTGAGCATTGATGGTGGTAATAGTTCCATGATGTGGAACAAAGGCCTGCCCTACAGCGTGCCTGTTCATGATATTGCTATGCACCCGCGTGAAAATGAACTGATACTGGGTACGCATGGCCGCAGCATCTATATCGCTAAACTGGATGAAGTACAAAAAATAGCAAAGGATCCGGAATACCGGGCAAAAAAGGAGGCAGAAGCGGTGAATGGAAACCGATGAAGGAAG